>DATNPC010001020.1:0-2296 GCA_036703375.1 Allocoleopsis sp. | reverse complement strand
AAAATCACACCTGTAAACAGGGGAGTCAGTCCAAACCGTTGGATTTGCGATTCGATGACACCGACAAACATCTCGGATTCAAAGGCAAGGGCAACAGTAGAAGCCAACAGAACGAAAATCCAGATCCATAATTTAGACCAGTTCATCGTTTGGGACGATTCAGACTCTGAGAATGAGGTGGTTTCATCAGTCTGTTCATCCGCTAGTCCAATGTCGTAGAGGTAGCTGTGAGTTTTGAGGGAAAATAGGAGCGTCAATCCATAAAGGACGATCAGGATCGCTGAAACCACGAGCGAGAGATTGCGAATGGCAGTAGCATCCACAATATTTGAGGTGTCAATCACTATCGTCGGCAGTGCAATCGCGATCGCAGCTAGCGTCATAGAGGAGCCATTAACTTTTGCCAAAATCGGCTTAAACTCCTGCTCTTTGTAACGCAAACCCCCGGCAACCATTGCCAAGCCTAACATCAGCAGCAGCGCACCGAGAATACTGCCTGTAATGCTCGCTTCGACAAGATCCACCAGTCCCTTACGCAGCGCTGTCAGAGCAATAATCAGTGCCGTTGCATTACCAAACAGGGCATTAACTAACCCGCCAATCGACGGCCCCGTAACGACGGCTACCTTTTCCGTCGCCGTAGAAAGCCAAATCGAGAGGGGAATAATCGCCAGTATGGAAGTCACAAAAACAGCTTCTTCACCCCAGTGCAATAAATCGGCGGCGAATGAAATGGGGACGAAGACTAAAAGGATAAGTGGAATGAGGTTCTTGATGGCCATAACTATTTGTATGAATAGTCTTACCATATCCCGATTGGGGAGTTGGTACACTCACATCTTGCACCTCGCCGTGAACTAAAGGACTCTGCGAGAACGCTGCGCGAACCGGCTCAAAGCTTAAGTCCGTTGAAACGGACTCAAACCCTTACTGAGTCAGCTTTAGCTGACTTTAGCTATTAGCCCGAACCTTAGTTCAGGGCGGGAGTGTGGGTAACAGTTAAGGCTGGTGCCAGCTCGGAGTACACCATCAACCCTTGAGTCTGGCAGTCTTTACAGATAAGCGATCGCTAATTGTCTGCTCTAAGTACGTCACCAGTTCCTCTCCCGCAGTTTCAATGTGTCGTGTCAGTACCTTAACCGCCGCTTTGACATCTTGCTCACGACAAGCGTCCAGGAGTTGATAGTGTTCTTTTTGTGACTTCTCCTGGTAATTCATCTCCTCCATCTGCACCCGAACGTAGCGATCGATATTGACATGCAAGGTTTTAATCGTCGCTAAAAACCGAGGGCGATCGCTTGGAGTATACAACGCCGCATGGAACTCCCAGTTTAATTTTGCAACGCGAACTACATCCGTTGTTTGGTCGATCGCATCCAAGATTGCCGTCGCCTTTTCTAAATCTATTGCTTGCAACTTCGGAATCGCCAGTTGAATTGCTGCCGTTTCCAACACAACGCGCATCTCAAAAATTTCCTGCACTTCTGCGGGAGAGAGTGCCGATACAATCGCTCCTCGATTGAGATGGAGCGTCACCAACCCTTCTGCCTCTAGCTGCCGCAAGGCCTCTCGCACGGGGATGCGACTCACCCCGAACTGAGCGGCAATTTCATCCTGCCTGAGGGATTGTCCTTCCTGGAAAATACCTCGCAAAATCGCCTCGCGCAACGCATCTGCAATTAAATCTGGAGTACTGCGTTGCTGTTGCAGGACGTTAGCCGCTAAGTCACTGAGTTTCATACTGTATGATGTATATTGTATACAAAAATTGTATACAATATCCAAAGTAACCTTGCTAATCGTTTCTTCGCTCGACACAAAGGGAGCACACAGTTATGAGCATTCGACCTCAACCTGACCGAGTTATCATCTTCGACACCACGCTGCGGGATGGCGAACAGTCACCGGGCGCAACGCTGAACGTGGAAGAAAAACTTGCGATCGCTCATCAACTGGCCCTGTTAGGAGTCGATGTAATTGAAGCGGGATTCGCGGTTTCCAGTCCCGGAGATTTTGAAGCTGTTAGAAAGATTGCAGAGCAAGTCGGCGTACCCGGTGGCCCCATCATTTGCAGTTTGGCCAGAGCTGTGCGACAAGACATTCAAGCTGCCGCTGAAGCCTTGCAACCGGCTGCCCGCCCAAGAATTCACGTTTTTATCTCTACCTCAGATATTCATCTCAAGTACCAGTTGAAGAAGTCTCGAAGTGAGGTATTGGCAATTGTGGAGGAGATGGTAGCCTATGCCAAGAGCTTCGTAGATGACGTAGAGTTCTCGCCCATGGATGCCACTCGCTC
>DATNPC010001019.1:0-2530 GCA_036703375.1 Allocoleopsis sp. | reverse complement strand
CCCCATCTCCCCGGCTAGTTTCAAACCCGACTCTCCGGCTAGGGCTATTTCCCAGAGTTGGCAAAAGTGCTTCACGGTTTTGGAGCTGGCAAAAGTGATAATATCTACCGTTTGCTGTTGCAGAGCGTCTAAGGCTTCGGGAGCCATTTGGGCGGGACACCCCGATTGATACGCCGCTACCTCTGTCACTTGAACTCCGTTCGCCGTCAATTCCTTGACTAAAACCTCTCGTCCTCCAGTTTCCACTCTGGGAAACAAGACTTTTTTTCCCTCCAGTTGCTCCGGGAAGGATTCGACTAGAGCATCGGCGACAAAGTTAGGGGGAATAAAGTCAGGCTGTAATCCGTAGGTTTGCAGCCTGGTGGCTGTTTTCTTTCCCACCACGGCAATTTTGACACTCCCTAAAGCACGAGCGTCTTTCCCTTGGGCAAACAGTCGCTCAAAAAAGTAATCGACGCCATTACTAGAGGTAAGGATTAACCAATCGAACTGCGCTAAGTTTGCGATCGCATTATCCAACTCGTCCCAACTTGACGGAGGAGTAATCACCAACGCTGGCATTTCGATCGTTCGAGCTCCTGCCTGTTCTAAAAGGCTCCTAAATTGGCTGGATTGATCGGCTGAGCGAGTGACTAAGACGGTTTTGCCCGTTAGGGGTAAAGATGGCATCGGGATTGCAGATTGCGGGTTAATTGAGATTGCAGGTTGTAGATTAACAGGTTGTATGGCGGATTGAGCATCTTTGATGGGAACTACACTCTGCTGTGCTACTAACGTGCTAACCGCCATCGGTTTCGTCTGGGTGACATCCTCAGGGGAGGGCAGATAGTCCCGTAACAAGACGACTTCGCCCACGACAATCACAGCAGGCGAAAGGGAAATTCCCGCTGTTTGCTCGACAATATCGTCTAAAGTCCCAACCCACACTTGTTGCTGAGGGCGTCCGCAAGCCCGAATCACAGCAATCGGTAAAGAACGCGATCGCCCATGGCGCTGTAATTGATGGACAATTTCCTCTAGATGACGCCCACCCATCAAAATAGCGAGAGTATCCATCCGCGCTAACGCCCCCCAGTCCAACTCCCCTGGTTCGTGGGCGCTAACCACCGCAAAACAACGGCTCAATACTGGCTCGGTGAGGGGAATTCCAGCTAATAAAGGGGCGGCTAGGGCTGAAGAAATTCCTGGCACCACCTCGAAGGGACAGTCAGCGGCTATCAAAGCCTGAATTTCTGACGTAGAGCGACCGAAAATAAACGGATCGCCGCTTTTGAGTCTGACTACCTGTTTGTTCTGCTGACACTGTTCTACCAACAACAGGTTAATTTCCGTTTGTGGCGTACTGGGGCGTCCTCCTCGCTTACCTACATCGAATTTGATGCAGTTGGAGGGTACTAACTCGAACAAGCGATCGTCTACCAAGGCATCGTAAACCAGTACCTCCGCTTGAGCTAGCAACTGCTGCGCCCTGACGGTAAGGTAATCGACGTTTCCTGGCCCTGCACCTACGAGATAAACTTTGCCCATTTGCTGTATAACTTGCTGATACAGACTAGAACACTCCTGATTGTACCGTTCGCTATGTGTAAGCCTTACCGTTTACAGGAATCTCTACAATCACCTCTGTTCCTTGCCCAGGAGTAGAACTACAACTAATACGACCTCCGTGTTTTTCTACAACAATTTGGTGGCAAATCGCTAGCCCCAATCCTGTACCACTGCCTACCGGTTTGGTGGTGTAAAACGGGTCAAACATCTGCTGACGTACTTCTTCACTCATCCCAGAGCCATTATCAGCAATGCGAATCACAACGAAGTTGGTTGGTTGTTGTTCGTTGTTTGTTGTTGGTTGTTTTTGTCCACGAACAGTTAACTGGTCACTGGCCACTGCTAACTGGTCACTGGTCGCTGTTGATTGACAATGAGATAACGAGGTGCTAATCGTAATGACCCGTGGTTCGGGTTGATTTTCCAGAGCGTCGATCGCATTATCCAGGAGATTCATCACGACTTGATTCAACTGACTGGCATAACAAGCGACTAATGGCAGTTGGCTGTAGTTTTTTACCACCCTAATTTCTCCGGCGTTACCTACTGCTCTGAGTCGGTGATGCAAAATGAGTAGGGTGTTGTCAATTCCCTCATGAATATCGACCCGTTTTAGGTCAGCTTCATCCAGCCTAGAAAACGTTTTTAGAGATAGCACGATCTGCTCGATTCGTTCGGCTCCAACTTGCATGGAATGGAGCAGTTTTTGCCAATCTTCTACCAAAAACTCTAAGTCAATTTCTTCAATTAACCGTTGAATTTCTGGTGTTGAATTGGGGTAAGTGTGCTGGTAAAGTTCGAGCAAACTGATTACGTCTCGAAAGTATTCTCTAGCCGGTGTGAGATTACCGTAGATAAAGCTAACAGGGTTGTTGATTTCATGGGCAACGCCTGCAATCATTCGCCCCAGACTTGACATTTTTTCAGCTTGAATGAGTTGAGCTTGAGTGCGTTTCAATTCCTGGAGAGTGAGATTGAGTTG
>DATNPC010001018.1:0-8331 GCA_036703375.1 Allocoleopsis sp. | reverse complement strand
CAAACTCTTTTTTGACTTTCGCCAACGTAAAGCTGCTGTATAGCATGGTTAACTTCTCTGCGATCGCTGCTCATTCATTATGCAATCCGTGCGTTAGCGATCGCGCAGCGTTCCCAAGGAAAGCTTACCATAGGTATCGCTGCTCAAGTTTTGATTCCACCTCACTGAGATAATATGGGGTTCTTGTTTTCTTTTCGAGCATCTACCTATAGTGATATCTCTACTAGTTCATAGCAATTTTAAATCAAAATTGTACTCATCATTTCATCCGATTCAAGTCGATCTGCGCTAACTTACCAAGCGCGATCGCGAATGAATCGAATGGGATAGAATCGCTTATTGGTCAATGTTTTGAACGTTTTAATGTAATAGCTTCTTACCACACGTTTTGCCGTCCGTCCAATCCGATATCGAACCAATCCATTAAAAAACCAGATAGTCAATCGTCCGGATTTAGCAACTAAATTCAGAAAAATTTGAAGGAATGTGAAGAAACTGTAAAGCAAACACATGACTTGTGTTGCGTTGCTAACCTACCGGAGATTCAATGTATGGCAACTCTCACCGTTACGAGTACTGCCGATAATGGAACAGGTTCTCTCAGGGAAGCGATCGCCATTGCTCAGTCAGGCGACACCATTGTTTTTGCCCCAACGCTCGCCAATCAAACGATCGGCCTTCCCAACAATGGTCAACTGATCGTTAACAAAAGCTTGACCATTGACGGTGCCAATGCTCCGGGTTTAACGATTAGTGGGAGCAACACCACCCGAATTTTCGCTGTCACCACAGTTGGCACGAGCTTTACACTGAAGAATTTAACGCTAGCCGATGCCTTTCTCCCTGGCGATTTGGGAGGAGCGATTAATGCGGAGAAGCAAACGGTTTTAACCGTCGAAAATTGCCAATTCAACAATAACGTTTCTCGGGGCGGCGGTGCTATTTTTGCGAGCGATCGCAGTACCCTTTCGGTGACAAACTGTACATTCAATGGCAATGATGCCGCCACTTATGGGGATTTAGAAATATCGGGTGGGGCTATTTCAACCTTAAGTAAATGCAACATCACCATTACAGACAGCCAGTTTACCAATAACAAAGGGATTAACGGTGGTGGCATTTACTCGATATTTAGCAACCTGACTGTCGAAAACTCCACCTTTACGAACAACGACTCATCATCCGGTGGTGCATTAGGTTCGCCCGGTTCATCCGCTGCTGGCTATACAAGGGGTTACGGTGGTGCCATCTATATTGATGGGGCGAGTATTCCCAACGATCCTCGGTTTTACCCAGACTGGCAAAACGGGGATGCTGTAGGAGGAACGATTCTCATCAGCAATAGCCGGATAGAAGGCAATACAGCGGCTGGAGAAGGTGGGGGGATGTGGCTGTTTGGTTATCCCCAAGACCAAGTAATGGTTGAAAATAGCACGATTATTAACAACCAGGTTGTTAAGGATAATAAGGGTGATGCGATTGGTGGTGGTATCCGCTTCGGTCCTACGAAGATTACCATCGACAACAGCGCGATCGCAAATAATCAAGCGCAAACCAAGGGGGGTGGTGTCTACTACGACGGAGAGTCACCCGTTAACATTACGAACAGTACCTTTTCTGGCAATAAAGCTCAGGATACTGGTAACGGAGGGTTAGGTGGAGCAATTTACAGCAATCAGTGGGCGACAGGCACCACGATTGTCAATACCACCCTTGCCAATAATTACGCCGGTAGCGAAGCGGGGGCAATTTTTCAAGGCAACTATCCCCTGGCTGCCACCAATTCCATTTTTGCCAACAACAGTACGGGGAATCCAGGAACGGCAAATCAACAAACTAACGTCGTTTTGGTTGGAGGAAACAACCTGCAATCTCCAGGTAGCGGTAACAATGCTACCGCGAATATTACGATCGCTGACCCATTACTCGGTGCCTTACAAACGATTAACGGCAGACTCGTCCATCCGTTATTGCCGGGAAGTCCTGCCATTGATGCGGGTACCAGCGTGGGTGCGCCTAGCACCGACGAAATTGGAACCGCTCGTCCCCAAGATGGAGACTTGAATGGCAGCGCCCTCGTCGATATTGGTGCTTACGAAGCGCCCGGTACTCTTACCCCGGAAATTCAAGTCCTCAAGGGAACTACAGATATTGCCGACGGTACGACGGTTCCCCTGAACTTCGGCAACACTGCTGTGGGGACACCTCTAGTGCAAACCTTCACTATCGCAAATCTGGGTACAGCAGCCCTCAATCTGAGCAATCTGCAATTACCCACAGGCTTTAGCTTAGTCGGCACCCTTCCCGCTACGGTTGCCCCTCAAGCTCAAACTGCACTCCAAATTCAATTGGATGCCACCGCTGTGGGTACGGCAAGCGGTGAACTGAGCTTCGCCACGAATGACAGCAATGAAAACCCGTTTAACTTTGCCATCAGCGGGACAGTCGGGGGGACAACCGGTGGCACGAACAACAACTCCAACACTTACTCGGTGGGTGGGTTTACCTGGAACTCTAACAATGCCGTCAAATCTGCCTCCATTATCTACGGACAACCGGGGACAACTGTCTCGTCGTTTCTCACCCAGTTTTTGGACAACTCAGGGCAACCTGTCGCGTCTCAAACCGTGGGTAATCTACTCTTCGGCCAGGCGAATGGTTCTGCCACCGTAGGCAGCGATACCGCTCCGGCTGCTATTCTTTTAAACTGGGGTGGGCAGGGACTGACCAATCAAGCTGGCGATGACTTTGTTATCTACGAAAATGGCAACGCTGGAGCACCGGAAGCCTTTGGCGTCGGTGTGGTGAGTGCCACGACGGGGCAAATCAGCAACTATCGTTATGAGTTTGCGAACAGCTTCGATGATGCGAATGTCGGTGCGCCGAACGACGGGCAAGGTGTCTTCTCGACGGGGTTTGACCTGAGCGATTTTGGCATTGCACCGGGGGATGCGATCGCTTCCATTGTAATTGCTAATTTACTACCAAGCGATCGCGTTAGTGGTGCAGACGGACAGGGCGTTTTAGGTTCTCAGTACAGTTACACGCCCTTAACCCAACCGGGCGGACAAGCATTTGCCGCTGATAAATTTGACCCGGATATCACCTTCGTCACTGGACTGCATGATGTGGGGGCGTTGCCATCAGTAGAGGGAGATGCACTGCTCAATGGTGGGCAGCAGAACAAGCAACTGACAGGACATGCTGGAAGCGATACCTTCGTGCTGGCCAGCGGTCAGGGTCAACAGACAATTGTAAACTTTGAAGAGGGGATCGATCGCATTGGGTTAAGTGGAGGTTTATCGTTCGGACAGCTTACCCTGACGGGTCAAGGGAACGATACCTTAATCAATGTCACCAGTACGGGGGAATTGTTGGCAACCGTCAGTAATGTTAATTCTGCACTGCTCACCAGTACCGATTTTGTCACGGTGAGTTAGCCTGAAGCGATTGGGGAGTGAGAACACTATTACAGCAGTTTTCGACTTAGTCAAGACAGCTAGTAGGGGCGCACAGCGGTGCGCCCTTATACACTTGGTAAGGGCACGACAAGGGAGCATCCCAACTCCATCAACTCGCTCTTTAGCTGCTGGTGAGTGTTCAATATTGCTTGCCGTGGGTAAGGTTTGACTTTTGACCTTCTTGCTAGACTTTTCGTTAGATTTTTGAACCCATTCAGTATCTTTCCTTGAGCAATCTTCCCCTACTTGCGAAGCATGGTGCGTAAGTAGCAAAGCGCAGATTACTTCCCGAAGGATGTTATCGAAATCATCAAAGAAGGAATTAGCAAAGGAGGTAAATATATGAGTTCCTATGTGCTTGGTTTTCAGGGCATTGATCAAACAAAAATCAGAGTTGTTGGGGGTAAAGGTGCTAACCTGGGTGAACTTTCCAGGATTGAAGGAATACGCGTACCCGATGGTTTTTGTATTTCTACTGAAGCCTTTAAAAGAATCATGGGGGAAACGCCGTTGATTAACGAATTACTGGAACAGTTATCGCTTCTAAAAGTAGAAGACCGGGATAAAATCGGTGAACTTAGCGGTGAGATTCGCAGGGCCATCGAAGGGATAGCCATCTCTGAAGACATTAATGAAGAGATTACTGAATTCCTTTCCAGGCTTGGAGAAAAAAGTGCCTATGCAGTCCGATCCAGCGCAACGGCAGAGGATTTACCAACAGCCTCCTTTGCAGGTCAGCAGGATACCTATTTGAACCTTATCGGCAAGGAGGCAGTTCTAAAGCACATTAGCAAGTGCTGGGCATCGCTATTTACTGAGAGAGCAGTAATTTACCGCTTATCATACGGCTTCGACCACCGTAAAGTCTACCTGTCTGTGGTGGTTCAGAAGATGGTCTTCCCGCAGGCGGCAGGAATCTTGTTTACTGCCGATCCCGTCACGTCTAATCGGAAAGTGTTATCCATTGATGCCAGCTTTGGACTTGGGGAAGCGATGGTTTCAGGTCTGGTGAATGCGGATAACTACAAAGTGCGTAACGGCAAGATTATCGATAAGAAGATATCCACCAAGAAACTGGCTATTTATGCCTTAAAAGATGGCGGTACCAAAGAACAGGAGATTGAGCCTGAGCGGCAGAATAAACAAGTGCTGGCGGATGAGCAGATTTTACAGCTTGAGCGCATGGGCAGAAAGATCGAAGAACATTTCGGCAGCCCCCAGGATATCGAATGGTGTTTGGTTGATGACACATTTCATATTGTCCAGAGTCGCCCCATCACGACTTTATACCCCATCCCTGAAGCGGCTGATGGGGAAAATCATGTTTATGTATCTGTGGGTCATCAACAAATGATGACCGACCCCATGAAACCATTGGGATTGTCTTTATTTCAGTTAACTGCCGTCCGACCTATGTATAAAGCGGGTGGACGGTTGTTTGTTGATGTTGCAGATGATTTGGCTTCACCTGTTAAGAGAGATATTGTAGTCAATGTCTTGGGGAAATCCGATCCGCTCGTAAAAGATGCAGTGATGACCCTATTAGAGCGGGGAGATTTTATAAAATTGATACCCGACGATCGGCAAGAACCGAGTTCCGGTCAAAGTAATAAAGGTGCGCCCCCTCCGAACTTTCAAGCGCAACTCGAAAACGATCCGACGATCGTTTCTAATCTGATTCGGAATAGTCAAGCGTCGATTGAGGAGCTAAAGCAGACTATCAAAACGAAGTCGGGGGTGGAGCTATTTGACTTTATCCTACAAGACCAGCAGAAGCGGAGGCAGAGCTTGTCCGATCCACAAAGTTTTGGCGCGATTGTGACTGGCATGAATGCTGCATCCTGGATCAATGAAAAAATGATGGAGTGGCTCGGTGAGAAAAACGTAGCAGATACGCTTGCTCAATCTGCGCCAAACAATATTACGTCGGAAATGGGTCTGGAACTGCTGGATGTTGCCGATGTAATTCGCCCTTATCCAGAAGTAATTGATTATTTAAAACAGGTAAAAGACGATCGCTTTTTAGATGGGCTAGTGGAGCTGGATGGCGGCAGGGAAGCCCGGAACGCGATTAATGCCTATCTCAGCAAGTACGGGATGCGATGTGTCGGAGAAATCGATATTACGAGACCTCGCTGGAGCGAAAAACCAACGACACTTGTTCCTATGATTCTCAATAACATCAAAAACTTCGAGCCGGGTGAACGCGATCGCAAATTTGAGCAAGGGCGACAGGAAGCTTTGAAAAAAGAACAAGAGTTGTTGGAACGATTGAAGCAATTACCGGATGGTGAACAAAAGTCCGAAGAAACAAAACAACAGATCGGCCTACTCCGGAATTTCATCGGATATCGTGAGTATCCAAAATACGGCATCGTTAATCGCTACTTCGTTTATAAGCAGGCTTTACTGAAAGAAGCCGAGCAACTCGTACAAGCCAAGGTTATTTATGAAAAAGAAGATATCTACTATCTCACCTTTGAAGAATTTCGCGACGTTGTACGCACACATCAAGTGGATTACTCGATCGTCAACACACGAAAAGACGAGTACAAATACTATAAAAAACTAACTCCGCCGCGTGTTATCGCGTCTGATGGTGAAATTATCGCGGGTAAGTATAAACGAGAAAATCTCCCAGCCGAAGCGATTGTAGGTCTACCTGTTTCTTCCGGAGTTATAGAGGGACGAGCGCGGGTCATCTTAAACATGGAAGATGCCGATCTGGAAGATGGAGATATATTAGTCACTGCCTTTACTGACCCTAGCTGGACACCCTTGTTTGTATCCATAAAAGGTCTAGTCACCGAAGTTGGTGGACTGATGACCCATGGAGCAGTTATCGCACGTGAATATGGCTTACCAGCAGTTGTCGGAGTGGATAATGCGACCAAACTGATAAAAGATGGGCAACGAATTCGCGTGCATGGAACAGAAGGGTATGTAGAAATCCTTTAATTCCAATTCCAGAAACAAGCATAGATATTAGGGTCTGTCCTCAAACTAGAGTCCTAGGAGGATCGCAGCGAGCGCGAGCAGAACCTGATAGTTCAAAGAACCGCTTCTCGTAGCGCGACGCGACCCGCCGACATTGCTTCAGGCGGTCGAGCGGTCGCTCGACCCGGTTGCGTTCCCGGTACTTTGAGAACACGCCCTAGCGCAGTTCCTAGCGCTCGACTAGTTCAGCCGACTTTACATTTCTTTAGAGAAAGCCTCTAACTCCGCCACGTACTTGAAACTCAATTGATTTAATCTTTATTTCAGTTTCCTTAACTTTTTAAAACTTCATCCTTGATGAGTTGAACGTTAAAAAAGACTAAAAACAAAGTTTAACTATCAAGTATTTATTATCATAAGGTTGAACGCAGAAATATATAAAGTATATTTCAGACGGGAACTCTAAAACTACCTCAGCAATAGGGGTTTAGGGGGCTGGTTGTTTCATTATCTTCAAAACAAAAACAATATCGAGATTGTTTAAGTCTATGAATTAATGATTAGGTTTTGGAGCTTAGCTTTCTAAAGATTTTCGGCTTTTTGTCTCAAACGGAAGAAAACGTATCTAGTAGAAAGACAGGGAAATTAGTGCGAATAGATTTGGTGAATTGCCGAGCCATCCCTAGCAACTACTAAAGGATTGAGATTATGAGTAAAAGAACTATTGCAACCCTAGACGGGAACGAAGCTGTCGCCCATGTTGCTTACCGTCTAAACGAAGTTATTGCCATCTATCCAATTACGCCGTCCTCTCCCATGGCTGAGTGGGCGGATGCTTGGGTGACTGAAGGGAAGCTCAATCTTTGGGGTACTGTTCCCTCCGTGGTGGAAATGCAAAGTGAGGGAGGTGTAGCCGGTGCTGTCCACGGGGCATTGCAGACGGGTTCGCTGACAACGACATTCACGGCATCCCAGGGATTATTGTTGATGCTCCCCAATATGTATAAGATTGCTGGGGAACTCACGGCTACGGTATTTCACGTCGCGGCGCGATCGCTTGCGGCCCAAGCCCTCTCCATTTTTGGCGACCACAGCGATGTCATGGCAGCCCGCAGCACGGGTTTTGCGCTGTTGTGTTCCGCATCGGTACAAGAAGCGCATGACTTTGCGTCGATCGCAACTAGAGCGAGTTTAGAATCGCGCATTCCCTTTGTCCATTTCTTCGATGGCTTCCGCACCTCCCACGAAGTGCAGAAAGTAGAATTATTAGCGGATGACGATTTGCGATCGCTAATTCCCGACGAACTCGTCTTCGCCCATCGTTCCCGCGCCCTCACCCCCGACCGTCCAGTCATACGCGGCACGGCGCAAAACCCCGATGTGTACTTCCAAGCACGGGAAACTGTTAACCCCTTCTATACCGCTTGCCCCGACATCACCCAGAAGGTGATGGACGATTTTGCCGCATTGACTGGGCGTCAGTACCAATTATTTGAATACCACGGCGACTCTGCGGCGGAACGGGTTATCGTTCTTATGGGTTCCGGTTGCGACCCCGTTCATGAAGTCGTAGACTACCTCAATGCCCGTGGGGAAAAAGTCGGCGTGGTGAAAGTACGGCTATATCGCCCGTTTGATGTGAAGCGGTTCATCGAAGCCTTACCCGAAACAACTCAACGCATTGCCGTTCTCGACCGTTGCAAAGAACCCGGCAGTGCTGGTGAACCTGTATATATAGATGTCGTCACCGCTATCCAAGAAACCAACTTCGGTGCTGACGCGACCCTCAAAGCCAAACTCCAAAATCTCAAATCTTTGGTTGGTGGTCGTTACGGGTTATCCTCCAAAGAATTTACCCCGGCGATGATTAAAGCCGTTTTCGATAATCTTGCCACTCCCCAACCCAAGAATCACTTCACCGTGGGGATTATTG
>DATNPC010001017.1:0-6272 GCA_036703375.1 Allocoleopsis sp. | reverse complement strand
TAGCTGACTTAGTCACGCAGACGCAACATCACCGCCAGGAAGTCTTTACCGCAGAACTCGAACTAGCTGGGGGGAAAGTTGGCAAAGCTGTAGCCACGGCAATCGATAAAGCGTCTTCATCCGCCGGTTTGCCTAAGGAGTTTATCGGTTCCGTCATCCTCATTCGAGATATTACCTCCGACAAAGAAATCGATCGCATGAAGACCGATTTCATTTCCACCGTGTCCCACGAACTGAGAACCCCTCTTACCTCGGTACTGGGGTTTGCCAAGATTATCAAGAAAAAACTGGAGGACGTACTATTTCCCCAAGTGCAATCGGAGGATAAGAAAGCTCAGCGTACCGTTCGGCAAGTTCGAGAAAATGTAGACATTATTATCTCGGAGGGAGAACGGCTGACGGCTTTGATTAACGATGTTTTGGATATCGCCAAAATGGAGGCGGGGAAAGTTGATTGGAGCATGCAGCCTGTATCGGTAGCCGAAATTTTGGACCAATCGCTGGCAGTGACTTCAGCTTTATTGCAACTAAAAAACTTGCAACTTGTTAAAGATGTTGAAGAAAACCTGCCGGAGGTGGTTGGCGACAAAGATAGGCTGATCCAAGTTGCGATCAATTTGATTTCCAATGCTGTAAAATTTACCGACACTGGGTCGATAACGTGCCGAGTTTGCCAAAGCGATCGCGAAATCGTCGTCAGCATTATCGATACTGGCATGGGGATTGCCCCAACTGACCAGCCAAAAGTCTTTGAAAAGTTTAAGCAAGTTGGCGATACCCTCACCGACAAACCCAAGGGAACCGGTTTAGGATTGCCGATTTGCAAACAGATTGTCGAACATCATGGAGGTAAAATCTGGGTTGAAAGCGAGTTAGGCAAGGGGAGTACCTTCTCGTTCACGCTTCCCATCAGTCTTGAAAAAACGGCTAAGGTCAATACGATTGATATCGATACGTTAATCAAGCAACTGCAACGGAATGCCGACACGATGCCATCACACCTTGAGGTACACAATAAAACTGTTTTGGTGGTGGACGATGAAGCACCGATTCGCAAACTCCTGCGTCAGGAACTAGAGGCACAAGGGTATCAAGTCAAAGAGGCAAAAAGTGGTCTAGAAGCGATCGCTGTCGCGAAACAAGAACGCCCCGACTTGATTACCCTAGACGTGATGATGCCGGAAATGAATGGGTTTGATGTGACGGCTGTCCTGAAAAATGACCCGTTAACGATGGACATTCCGATTATCATCTTGTCCGTGATTGAAGATAAAGAACGGGGCTATCGTCTGGGAATCGACAAATACCTGATCAAACCGTTTCAATCCGAACAGTTACTGCAAGAGATTGAATCGCTCATCTCTCAAGGTGGTTCAAAGAAAAAAGTTTTAGTGGTTGATGAAAATGTATCTGCCGTAAAAACCTTAGCTGATGTCCTGAAGGCTAAGGGATACAGCGTGGTTGAAGCCTTTAATGGCAGAGACGTTTGGGAGAAAGCGCTTTCCGCCAAGCCTGACATGATTATTGCCAATGCCGAGTTTTCCGAGCGACATAACATTATTAAGACGCTACGGTTTGAAAAAGGGTTGGAAAATATATTTTTCCTCCTATTAGCAGATCGGAAAACCGATGGCTCCCATTAATCTGAAAAAGCTGATTGCGAAAAAAGACGTCTCATCTCTCCTCCAAGAGATGATGAAGGCGATCGAGACTTCTGTGTTAATTCTGGATAACCAGGGGACACTCTTAGTTGGCGAACTCGCTGAATCCTCTGGAGCAAAATATCCGATCGCGCTCGGTGATGAAGTCTTAGGCTGGGCAATCGGTGGGGAAAAAGCATCGTTTCTAGCTTCTTTTCTGACCTATATTGCCCGCAAAGAGTATCAGGAAAAGATGCTCGCTCGGGAAACGTTGGATAAGTATAAAGAAATCAACCTTCTCTATAATATTGCCGGAAAGTTAGCGGCCTGTCTAGACCTAAAACAGGTTGCCCATTTAGTAATTGAGGAAGCCACGAGACTGATTAAAGCAACCAGCGGCTCGCTCATGTTACTCAATTCTCAAACCAACGAGTTTAAAATTGTCGCGGCATTCGGAGAAGAATGCTATCCAAAAGCTCCGCTTCAGTTAGGAACAGGAATTGCTGGCAATGTCATCGTGACTGGGAAGGCGGAACTCATCAATAACGTTCATTTTGACCCTAGATTTGTGGAAGGTCAAAATCAAATTCATTCCCTAATGTGCGCTCCCCTCCAGACAAAACAGGGCGCGATCGGAGTGATTAATATTAGCCATCGAGAACCGATCAACTATACAGCCGCCGATTTAAAACTACTAACAGCGCTAGCCTCTCAGGCTGCCGCTGCAATTGAAAATGCAATTTTACATGAACAACAACTGAAGGAAGAGCGAATTAAAAGTAATCTAGAACGCTATGTTTCAGCTAAAGTTGTTGAAGCAATTTTAGAGCCTCAAGGGGATATTTCCCTCGCTCCGGCAAAGCGGAATATTGCGGTTTTATTTTCAGATATTCGGGACTTTACCACAAAATGTGAAGAATTAGAACCTGAAGCGATCGTGGAGTATTTAAACGAGTACTTTACTCATATGGTCGATGTCATTTTTAGCCAGGGAGGAACGGTTAATAAGTTTGTCGGAGATATGATTGTGGCGATGTTTGGTGCGCCCTCCAGCTTGATGAATAGCGAGAAAGTAGCGATCGCAACGGCGATCGAGATGCAAAATCGTATCAAACAAATTCCCGTTCCCTGGATTCGAGAGAATTTTATTACAGGAATTGGTATCAGTTCTGGAGAAGTCGTTGTAGGGAATGTTGGTTCTCCCCAGCACATGGACTATACCGCGATCGGGGATAAAGTGAATACGGCCTTCAGATTGCAATCTATTGCTAAAGGAGGACAAATTCTAGTTTGTCGCAGCGTGTATGAGGCAACTCACCACCTGTTTCACTTTGAGGAAGTGGGTAGCGTGTTGGTGAAAGGCAAGAAAAAGCCGGTCGAAGTGTTTGAAGTTATTTATTAAACATCAGGGAATTTATGTCTAAAAAAATATTAATCGTTGATGATGAACCTCATATCCGACTCTTGATGGAGCAAACGTTAGAGGAATTGGAAGATGAAGGAATAGAATTACTGACTGCCGAAAATGGGGAAGAGGCTCTCGATACGATTCAAGTTGAAAAACCTGACCTCGTTTTCCTAGATGTGATGATGCCTAAACTGAATGGCTTTGATGTCTGTAACGCGGTTAAGAACGAACTCCAACTGGAGGGTGTTTACATTATTATGCTGACGGCAAAAGGTCAGGAATTTGATAAACAAAAAGGCCAGCAAGTTGGTGCCGACCTTTATATGACTAAGCCCTTCGATCCCGATGAAGTGGTAGAAAAGTCGCGGGAGATTCTCGGACTTTAACAGTGAGTAGTGAACAGTGAGCAGTGAACAGTGAACAGTGAGCAGTGAGCAGTGAGCAGTGAGCAGTGAGCACTTCGGTTAATGATTATCAGTAGCGTCGTATGAGAGTTGCCCATCTTGCTAAAAAGCCATGGAAATGGCACCGATCAGAATTTGTAGATTTTCCGTTAATCCAGTTGTTATCTGATGAGTGATGGGTAGGCTATCGACAACCATTCCCGTACACAACAGCATCATGTAGAGGATGGAGTATTTAAACATCGATCGCGCCAGTTGTTTATCGGTGGGTGCCTGTAATAGCTGCCACGCTTTCTTCAGAAAAATGCTGCCCAATACTAACGCGATCGCACCATAAACTGCACCCGACGATCCCAACGGATAAATCAGCAACAGGGAAACAGGCACCACGATTAAGGTGTAATACCAAATTTGGCGAGTCGTAGGTGCTTCCCCCACAATCACCGGCAACATCGGAACACCGACTTTCGCATAATCCTCGCGAATCATCAACGCCAATGCCCAAAAATGGGGAGGCGTCCATAGAAAGACGATGGCAAATAGCAGCCAAGCCGTCCAACTCAACTCACCTGTCACTGCTGCCCAACCGACTAAGGCTGGAATGGCACCCGCTGCTCCGCCAATCACAATATTTTGCGTAGTATGGCGTTTGAGCAGGTGAGTATAAATAGCCATGTAGAAGATAATGCCGGACATTGCCAAAAGGGCAGCCAACAGGTTAGCAAATACCGCTAACAGGGAGAATGAACTCGACGCAAGTGCGATCGCAAATAGTAGCGCATGCAAGGGTTGCACCTTTCCCGACGGAATCGGGCGGTGGCGCGTGCGCTCCATATCGTAGTCGATATCGCGATCGTAAATGCAGTTGAGAACTTGAGCAGAAGCAGCGGCTAAGGTACCACCAACCAGAGTCACCAGCAGCAATAGGGGATCGACTCGTCCGTCGGATGCAATCCACATCGCTGCGGCTGTCGTAATCAACAGCAGTGGGATAATCCGTGGCTTAGTCAGTTGATAGTAACTTTGAATAACTTCTAGGAAGTTTTCATGTTGACGGGAGACACTTGTCCCAATCATTACTTCACCAATTTCCTTTTTTGAAACAATACGCCTACTGCGTTCGATGCGGTTGTAACTCGGTTACAGCCTGGGATGTTTAGCTAACAGCGGCATTGGGGTTTGAAGCATTCGTCTCGGTGGCTATAGTCAGATCGCGAAAACCCAGTACCGTTAAGGCGACTAGCGTTCCCAATAAAGCCGCTCCCACCGCTTGGTGTGAAACCGTGAGGATTTCGACTTGCAGGTGTAACCAGAAGGTTGCAACGCCTAGGACGATCTGTAAAACTACCAACCCACCAGCCAGATTCGCTAGTAACCGCAGACTGGGATGGAGTGCAGGCGTCCGCCATGCCATAACCACGATGGCTAGTGTGGCGAGAGTTGCAGGTACCACACCAGCAATATGGCTATTCATGATGGTACACAGTTGATATCCTCCAAAGCATTGATGCAATGCCCACTGAGAGGCAACGAGTCCGCCCAACAAACTTTGCAGATAAACCAACAGCGCAGCCGTTAAACTCACCCAAGGCAACTTACCGACAGTACCAGTACCTTTGTACGGTAGGAGGGCACAGCCGATAACCAGCAGCGTGTTGAAAAATAACAGTGCTGTTCCGAGGTGAGCGGTGACAATATCAAACCGGAGTAATTCTGTGACAGTCAGTCCACCGAGAACGCCTTGGAAAACGATCAGACCTAAAGCAAACGTAGACGCCCAAGGCAGCCAGTTCGGTAACAAGCGTCGGTACCACCAGGATAAACCCGCCAATGAGATCGCGCTCATGCCAATCAAGGCGGCATCCAGCCGATGAAACCACTCGAGAAAAACTTGAAGATTCATCTGCTTGCTCGGCACCAACTGACCGTAGCATAACGGCCAGTCAGGGCAAGCAAGGCCTGCGTTCATCACCCGCGTTGCACTACCAACTGCCATCAACAATAGCGTCGCGATCGCAATTTTCCACACCAAGCGACGGATACGGTCTTGGGGCTGGGATGACTCTGGAGTGTTAACCGACTGATGGAGGACTGATTGAGCCATAGCACCATTAGCGTAGTAAGTATTTACTCAATTCGAGAGTATCAACTCATTCCCAACTTAACACCCTACTCTCGGAAGATGAGGGAATTCCACTTACCACTCTAATCACGCGATCGCTAGAGCTGAGATAGTTTTAGAGATTTTTCAGATTGTGCGATCGCGCTTATAGTTTCGATCGAGTCTGTATAAATACTCACTATGTCTTGATAAAAATAACTCAGAAACCTGTTTTTGTAACAAGTTTCTCGTTTTTGTGGCTCGATCCCAAACAAAATCTAAAGAAATTGATAAAAATTCGCTAAAAACAAGCCAGCATATCTTATTCAACAGACTACTTGGCTTACCGTAGTAAGAGACCACAACGGAGAAGCAATAGATTCAAAGTACCATCAGCTGACCTAGGTCAAGGGTGTAGAAAATGTATTGGTTGAAAACTTATCCCTTTTGAAAGAGTGAAACGAGCGGGTTCTAGCAGTGTAATAAGCAATGGACGAGTACCCTAAGACATAGGCTCATTCACCCTAAAGGAGGAAACAGCTAGAACGCTTTGCTTTCCTCACCGCTTTGAACCCTGCGACAAGTGCAACCAAAGCGCTTCGCTAACTCCTGCGAAGCAGCTGCGACAAGTGCGATCGAAGTGGAAGACCTGGGGTACCCCGTTAGTTATGACGGTCTGAGTCCAAGAATTCCTTCTCCGCTCTCGGAATAGGGAATGT
>DATNPC010001016.1:0-6366 GCA_036703375.1 Allocoleopsis sp. | reverse complement strand
ACCACCGAGCAATTTGCTGGTAGGCTTGGAGCGTGTCCTCTACCTGAAGTTGGGGAATGCCATCGAGTTGGGAAGCCATACGACGATCTACGATCGCTGCGATCGCTCCTTTCTCTACCGCTCCCCTGGCAAAGTCATGACCATCAAACGTTTCGCCGCGCAAGGCTAAAAACACATGACCGGGTTGAAGGCTCCGGGTATCGGTCGTAATTCCTGTAGAGAGCGTCTCAGCTGTGCGATCGGATACGCTTACTGGTGTTGCGGCAAGAATGTCAACCAGTTGAGTGACAGAAAGTTGACAAGGCATAAGTCTACCTGTCCAAATTTGACAAAGATATGTTTTGCTGGAGTAAAGTTTTGTAATGCATAATTTAAGGAGGTTAAGCGCGTTCGTTAATTGAATCTTTACAATTTTGCCGCATATTTGCGGATCTCGGTAAAGACTTAGTCAAGATATGCTTTTAATTGGAATAGCCTGTCGAAGTTTAGTAAGTCATTATATGTACCCTCTTAATTGAGGCGATCGTCATGATGCACCTAAATCTTCAAGGTTCCGGCAAAAAGCTAGTTCAATTTGGACTTAAATCTTTCGGGCAAAATCGTTTAATTGGGCCTAGCGTTTCACGTAGGAGGGCTCACTGAAGTGACAACTTGGGCAGACTTTGACATCAGGCACACTACAAGAGAAGAACAGCAGCTGTACGACCATCTACTCTACTGCGTACAGGTTGAGTTGCCGCATCAACTCATTGAACGATTCCAGCGCCTTTTTCTCAATGGAGCCAGATATACCGATCCGGAAATCTGGTTAGCCTTAGAAAAAGTGACCATGAGCAAGCAGGCGGAACAAGAATTTAAGTTTGTCCTCAATCGGTGTTGCCACATTCTTATCAATCGCTGGCAGCTACAACCTCAACTGCAAGGAGCAATCCCGCAGTTGGTGGCATTGTTTGAGAATCCTCCCGATCCGATGAGAGTTCAGTCTCGCGGTGCAAGGCGCCTGCGTCAGCTGGTGCAGCTTTTCACCGAGACAGAGCAATATCTCACCTTGCAACGCTTATCTCGGGTGGTGAGTGAAACCGCAGAAGTCAATAGTTCTAAGGAAGTGGGAAGCCTGATTCAACGGTATCCCTACTTGTACGAACATTGCCTTCTCAGTGAAGACAGCAGTTACGAGCATCAGCAAACGGTTCGGCAGATTCAATCTCGCGTTCAGCGGCGCTTTGAAGTGGATTTGTCGCAGTACGTCACCTATCAAGTGCGACGCGCCCAGGCTCTGCGCTCGCAATCAAAAGACGTAGCCGATCGAATTATCCAGCCCGTAAAAAATCCTACCCTCTTAAGCGATCGCGAATTAGCTGCCGCCCTCAAGCAGTATGTCGGCAAAGTGCAGGGTTCCGACACCTATCGGGATGTTGCTCAGAGTTTCCTCACCCATAGTAGCCAGACAACATCTTATCGGGCTTTTAAGGATGAGTTGTACGAGTATCTCACGTCATCGATTGACCCAGCGTTTGGCAAACGTCAGTTTAACGATCGCCTCTACAATCACTTAAAAAGCACTCTGCCAATCTGTGATGCTGAAAAACCCACGGAATTTCTGCTAGTACGCACCTGTAGTCAGTTATTAAATTTTTTAGTGGTAGAAAGTCCTCAGCGACCCAACCACTTTATTTTTGTCGATCTAATTACTAACCTGGGTGCAACTCTCACGATTGGCTTGTTGCTCAAGATTGTCTTGCTATGCCGTAAGGTCAAACCCTATTTAGAAAAGCGGTTTGCAATTTTGTTCAACCACTACGAATCTTATACCAGAGATGGTGTACCTTGGTTAGTCACCTCGCTAGAAAACTTGAACATTGCTCTCAGCGTCCATTTCGGGGCAGCTGACCTTTCCTGCTTGAATCAGATTATGTAAAGGATAAAAATGAATAAACGATAAATTATGAAAATTATGAAGGATGAAAAATAACCAACTCATTTGATAATTCATCATTCATAATTCATAATTTTTTCCGCCTTCAACCTAAAGAACTACTTCTTTCTACTGTCCTACTGTTGTAAAGACTCATTGCTTTTTGTACTCCTTGCTTCAGGCTAAACTCCACAGAATCAACAGCCAGTTGAAGCACTTCAGATATCAACTGAGTTTCATCGGGAGAAAATTTTCCTAGGACATGAGAAACCGTGTCTTTGTCCGCATCAGACTTGCCGATACCAATCCGTAGCCGAGGAAAATTTTGCGTACCGAGATGCGCTATCGCGGACTTCATGCCATTGTGTCCGCCCGCTGAACCAGAAAGGCGCAACCGCAGACGCCCTACTGGCAAATCCATATCGTCATAAACAATCAGTACAGATTCCGGTGGCAGCTTATACCAATCTATAGCAGCACGAATAGCCTGCCCAGATCGATTCATATAGGTAAGCGGCTTGAGGAGTCGAAGTTTATCTCCATTAGGGGCACGTCCTTCTCCACACAGAGCATGGAAGCGGCGATTTTCACTCCAGGACACCTGCATCCGGCGCGCCAGGGCATCAAGGACATCAAAGCCAATATTGTGTCGGGTTTTGTCGTACTTCGGTTCTGGATTCCCTAAACCGACAATCAGCTGAGGAATAACCAACGTAGTGGGTGAGGCAGTTTCTGTCATAGTTCCTAACACCATAGACCTATGCGGGTATGCTTCGGCAGTTTCACTAACTCTTGGCTGAACTACAACAGCCCTGAGATGGAACCACTTCCGATCAGTTCTATCCCAACAAAGTGAACAATTGTAAAAATAATCCGCACTTCCGTCAACTTGGATTTGGGAAGTACGGATAACTCAAGATTCGTCTGGCTCAGAATAATGGAGCAAACTAATCACCAGCAGAAGTACCGCTAACTACACTTAGTTTCCAGGACAGTCAGGAACATCTGAAGGAGAGTTCTGAGTTTCTGACTCAGGCTGGATACTGAAACAGAGATTCTAAATAGACACGAGCGCAGGCGCGGTAGCTCGGAGATGTTTCTGGCATCTTACCATTGCCATTTTGTAGTAGAAACAGCGACAGCGCTGCTGCAAAGACCCGATCTTGGTCCCAAGTCGGATGGGTCTCCAAGTAACGTTTGAGGGACTCATGTAGGTCTTCTGGGATTTCAGCAAGAATGCTAACGTTTGCGTTCATACTTACCTCTCGATTCATGGCGGGTTGGGACAAGCAAGCTTGCTTTCAGCACCTGTTCGCATCGACTAATGAGCTGAAAGCTTGCGACAACTGAAGTTGGAAAAAGCACCCACTTCTGCCTTTGGGCTTTTTTCAAATCAAAACTTTAAGGGCTGGTCGCACCATTTTCGACTGAGAGGGGGTAGGGTTGTCAATGTTGCAAACTATTACAACCCCTCTCAAAGTTAAGAAATCTCTACGGAAGAATCAGTATTTGACCGCGATCCCCGTTACATATCTTAACGAAAACTCGGTCTTTCCTCACCTCTAGATACTTGGCTTGGGAAATCCCCAGTCGGGCGGAAAGGTACGATCCTGTCGTTCTTGCCTGTGGAAAACCAGGAAAAAATTGGGGAAAAGTGAAAGACCAGTGTGGAAATACTGGGGAATCGTTGGGGGAAAATGGCAGCGAAAGATAAGATTTGCAAAAAGTTTTCCTGGGGTTGGAGGCTAAGTGCTGGGATGAGCCAAAGCCAAGGCACTGGGGAAAAGTGGCTCAATCGAGCAGGGAAGGAACGCTCGATACGTCGTTTTAACACAGATAGTTGGCATCGCTCTCATTAGAGCAACGATTAATCTAAAATCATTGCACAAAATGTTCTCACAACCTATTATGGTTCCGCTCTATTTTGATAGACGGCACCGATCGGTTGTATCGTTTGATACATCAAAGGGTAGAAGCTTTAGAAGCGTGGCCTTAGAGATAGAGATAACGTACATTTCACGGCATCGAAACCGCGATCGCTAGACCCCAACTCAAGCAACTGAGTGAGCATTCACTGTCAGCGTGTGACCCAAAGCACCAAAAACCTGGCGTTGTTCAAATATCTCAACTAAATCGGTGTTGAGCTTATTTTTCGCCGCTTCATGCCGTAGGATTTTGATCGCGGTGTCCACTGGCAGGCGTCGCTTGTAAGGGCGATCGCTTGCTGTCAGTGCATCGTAAATATCCGCGATTGTCAGGATTTGCGTTTGGATCGGAATTTCTTCTCTCTTCAAACCTAGAGGATAGCCACTGCCATCCAGCTTTTCGTGATGACCGTAAGCAATGGTGGGGACGTTTTTGAGATGCTTAGTCCAAGGAATTCGTTTGAGAAAGTGATACGTGTGCGTAACGTGTGCTTCTATGCCTAAGCGCTCTTGAGGGGTGAGATTGCCTCTAGGCACCAGCAACTGAGCCATCTCGTCCTCTGTAATTAGAGGTTTGATCGTACCATCAATATCTCGATAGGTATATTGAGTCAATGCTGACAATTGAGCCGAAGTTTCCTCCGCAAAAGCATGAAACTCTCTGGCTATCAAAACATCAGGCTCATTGAGTTCTTGTAGTAGTTCCCAGTAGTGATTGAGGGTTTCGATCGCTTGAGTCAGGTGAGAATCAAATTGTTCGATGTGTTGGCAGTGGGAACAAGCCGTGGTCGAAGTCTCGTCCAGATGCTTGTGGTCGGGATGTTCTAGTAAATGCTTGAACTTTGCTTGAGCGCATTCCATTTCTAATGTGCGCCGTGCTAGGGCAAAGCGATGACGAACAATTTCTAGCTGTTCGGGGTAGAGTTTTTTTCGCTTGCCTAAAAGAGCCTCTGGAATCCCTACTTTACCAAAATCGTGCAATAGGGCGGCGTAACGAATTTCTTGAATTTGGCGATTGGTAAATTGAATCGATCGCAGGGAACCTGCTGTTAGCGAACTCACTTCTTCAGAGAGGCGTACAGTGAGTTCGGCAACGCGTTCTGAGTGACCAGATGTCGTCGGGTCGCGTGCTTCAATAATCTGGACAGAAGCTCGAACAAACCCTTCAAATAGATTCTCAATACTCTCTTGCAGTTGATTGCGTTCGATCGAAATTGCGGCCTGAGAAGCAAGCGATCGCACAATTCGTTCTTCCCACTCCGAATAGGATTGAGTAACGGACAGTGCATTTTCAGCCGTGAACACGACATCCGGTCTCACCTTACGATTAATCAGCTGTAAAACGCCGATAATTTCCCCACCTTGGTCTTGCATCGGCAGTACTAACACCGAGCAAGTACGATAAGGAATGCTGGTGTCAAAACTGCGGTCTAGCTCGTAAGGAACACCTGACGGAATATTATACGCATCTGGTAAATTTAGGCTTTCACCCGTCAGTGCCACATAACCAGCAAGGCTTTTGCGAGTCAGAGGCACAACAAATTCCTGAAACGATTGGTTCGGTATCGAATCATTCTGCGCCACCTTGAAGACCAACTTAGCATTCGTATCGTTACGGTCTAGGAGATAGACGCTACCCGCATCACTACAAGTAATCTCCCGGCTCTTCGACAAAATCAGATGGAGTAACTCATCTAAATTGTTGGTACTGGAAAGTGCTGAACCAATTGCTAAAAGCTGCTCGATCAGCTCAACTTTTTCGGCGGAGGCTTCTTGTAACAGTTCTTGACTTTCGAGGGATAGGGTCGGAGAGTAGGAAGGTGTCATAAATCTTGGACGGATAATCTTAACTCTGTAGTGAACTCATGGCTAGTTAGAGCCGTCTGTTGATCCAAGCCAGGAACGGCTCAACTTTCAGCACCCAGTTGATTCTGATGGGAAGCCTAGTTAGGGCGTTTGTCCACCCCGAAGAAGTAGAGCCACCTGTCTGAGCGATCGGTCACACCTCTATTGTTCACTGAGGTGTAATGATTATCTTCTATCTTTTGAAAAATTGATTAGCACTTTACACATTTGAGTTAATTGTGATGTGCCAGTCTGATGCGGCTTGGCGAATTTTTTTTATTTCTTCAGCCGAAATGCGATCGAGTTGACGCAGAATTAAACCCATTCTACCTTGAGATTTGAGTCGATCTCGATGACGATCCAGAAAATCCCAGTAAAAGAAATTAAAAGGACAGGCTTTTTCGCCAGTGCGCTGCTTTGGGTTGTAAACACAACGACTACAGTAATCGCTCATTCTATTAATGTAGTTGGCAGACGCCGCATAAGGCTTTGAGGCGAGAGTTCCTCCATCTGCAAACTGCCCCATGCCAATAACATTGGTCTGCATGACCCAGTCATACGCATCAATAAATACCCCATGAAACCAAGCTTCAATTTCTTGGGGTGAAATTCCGGAAATCAAGGCAAAATTATTCAGTACCATCAGTCGCTGAATGTGGTGGGCGTAGCCAGTCCGTTGAA
>DATNPC010001015.1:0-3726 GCA_036703375.1 Allocoleopsis sp. | reverse complement strand
AAAGCGCTAGAAGCCTTGCAGCAAGCACTTCAGATTGCCGTGAATACCAAAAGTCGTCCCCGACAAGCAGGAGCGCTCAATAATATCGCCCAGGTTTATAACGCTCAGGGGCAATATCCGAAAGCGCTAGACTACTATCAGCAGTCTCTAGCATTGGCTAAAGAGATCCATGCCCCCGATCTTGAGGCAACTGCGCTCAACAATATCGGACAACTCTACGCCGATTTGGGTAACTACACCGAAGCATTAACGTTTTTACAGCAGTCGTCAGAACTGAGTCAGAAATTGGGCGTCAGCAACAGTGTTGACTTGAGCAACATCGCCAATGTTTATTTTGCTCAGGGGCGCAATGCTCAAGCACTAGAAAAATTACAGCAGGCGCTCAACCTTGCTCAAACGTCTGGCGATCGCGCACAGGAGAGCCTGGTTTTGCGAAACATGGTTGCGGTGTACGAGAGTCAGGCGAACTATGCCAAAGCCTTAGAAGTCCAGCAGCAGGCGCTCAAAATTCAGCAAGAGATTGGCGCTCGACCTCTGGAAATTGGCAGCCTGATTCAGCTAGGGCGGCTCTATCACGATTTAGGCGACTACAACAAGGCATTGGAATTTCATCAGCAGGCACTGAACCTCAGCCGCGAGATTGGCAGTCGGCTCAATGAGATGTTTGCGATCGGCAACATGGGTAGAGCCTATCTGTACCAGAAGCAATATAACAAAGCGCTGGAGTCTTATCAGCAGAGTTTGAACATTGCCCGCGAGAGTGGTGATGTTAGATCTGAAAGCAACTATCTATTTTCCATAGGTCGCGTGTATGAAAAGCAAGGACAGTCAGAACAGGCAATTGCCAACAACCAACAGGCGCTTAATATCGCTCGTCAGATTGGGGCGCGTTCTCTGGAAGGATTGATACTCAATAGCGTGGGAGCCGCCTATGCTAACCAGGGTAAATCTTCAGAAGCCCTGACAACGCTTCAGCAAGCCCTAGCGATTCATCGCCAAGTCCAAGCACCTGAGGCAGAAGCAGAGGCTTTAGCCAAGATTGGCAAAGTGTTAGCCCAAACCAATCAGCCGGAATTGGCGATTATTTGGTACAAGCAATCGGTTAACACCTATGAAGCCATTCGTGGCAATTTGCGAGGACTCCCACAAAAACAGCAACAGTCTTATGGTGAGACCATTGCAGATACCTATCGCGAACTTGCCAAGCTTTTGCTCCAGCAAGACAGAGTCCTCGAAGCCCAAGAAGTCCTCGATTTACTCAAACTCCAAGAACTCGAAGACTACCTGCGGAACGTGCGCGGCAATGCCTTGACTCAACAAGGACTAGAGTTTTGGCAGGCAGAACAGCAAATCCTGAACCTATATGACCAATGGATTAAGCAAAATTTTAATTCTAATGCAAACTTTGAAGCATTTGTCAAGAGTCCAGACGTGACAGCACTGGTGCAGCAACTGCAACGCACGGCACGCGGACAGAACCTCAACCCAGAACAACTAGCGCGACTGCAAGACAACCTGCAATCCATCGACCATGCAGCACTGCTCTATCCTTTGATTCTCGATGACCGCTTAGAATTGGTACTGGTGACGCCCAATAGTTTGGTGCGAAAGACCGTGAAGGTGGATCGAGTACAGTTGAATCAAGCGATCGCCAATTTCCGTTCTGACCTCACCGATCCCTCCAGCAATCCCCTACCCGACGCTCAACAGCTCTATCAGTGGCTAATCCAACCCCTGGAAGCTGACCTCCAACAAGCACAAATCCACACCCTTCTCTATGCTGCCGATGGGCAATTGCGCTACATTCCCCTAGCCGCTTTACATGACGGCAAGCAGTGGCTGATCCAACGCTTCACCGTCGATAACATCACTGCTGCCTCCCTGACGAATTTCAACCGTCAAGACAATCGCCCTTTGCAAGTCCTCGCCGCCGCTTACAGTAACCCAAAACTCAGTTATCAGGTTCCAATTGGCAAAGAAAAGCTGGATTTTAATGGGCTGAAGTTTGCTGGAATTGAGGTTGAAACCATTGCCAAAGAAGTTCCTAACACCACAACCTTTTTTAACAAAAACTTCAGTCGTGCCAACATTGAACCCCGCTTAGATCAGTATTCCATCGTGCATTTTGCCACCCATGCCGAGTTTGTCTCTGGAGCGCCCAATCAGTCGTTTATCCTGTTTGGCAGTGGAGAACGGGTAACCTTGGCAGACATCGATCGATGGAAGTTGCCTCATGTAGATTTAGTAGTTTTGAGTGCTTGCCAAACCGCTGCGAGTGGGAAATTGGGAAATGGTGAGGAAATTCTGGGCTTTGGCTATCAGATCCAGCGTACAGGTGCAGAAGCCGCGATCGCATCCTTGTGGTCAGTATCGGATGGCGGGACTCAAGCCTTGATGGATGCCTTCTATACCGGGTTGCAAACGGGCAAGACTAGTAAAGCCGAAGCGTTGCGACAAGCACAAATTGCCCTGATTACTGGCAACTATAAAGCTTTGGGCGATCGGCGAGGATTGAGAGTCGAGCAACGGATTAACACTAATGTGTCCTCACAGGTGAGTAATCGTCTCAGTCATCCTTACTACTGGGCACCCTTCATTTTGATTGGGAACGGATTGTAATCTCACTTGAAAATGGGTAATAGGTAATAGGTAATCGGGATTTTCATTCAATATTTGTACGTGTCAGCACATGGGTGACTATTGTGAAAATAGGCTACGAGAGCGAGGGGAAGAGATTTTCATACTGGGTTATGGATGAAGTTGATCGACGTCTGTTGTGCCAATCGCTCTAAGCTAGAGTGAAAGAGATTCAAGCTTTAAACAGTCTCTTAATTTAAAACTTAAAACTGGTAAAGATAGTTGGGGAGGTTGTGTGATGTCAGCCGAGGCAATTGGGGAGACAATACCTAACAGTGCGATCGCTTCCGGCGGTGCGTGGAACATTACCCCAGACTGGGAACCTCCCATGCCGCCGACCGATTTAATTTTTGATGATGGAGAACCGTTGGAATCAAATCGTCACCGTATTGCCATGAACGCGCTGATTCGCTCGCTCAATCAAGCTTACCTAGAGCGCAGCGATTTCTTTGCTGGGGGTAATATGTTTATCTATTACAGCAGCACCCAAGCCAAAAAAAAAGACTTTAGAGGTCCCGATTTTTTTGTCGTTTTAAATATTGATGGCAGTTATCCTCGTCAAGGCTGGGTGGTTTGGGAAGAAGAGGGTCGCTATCCAGATGTAATTGTTGAGTTAATGTCAGACAGTACCGCCAATGTAGATATTACGACGAAAAAAAACCCATACGAGCGCACATTCACGACTCCAGACTACTTTGTTTACGATCCGTTTGACCCGGATTCCTTACGAGGCTGGCACTTGGATGTGGATGAAGGCTATCAGGAACTAGCTGGCAATCCACAGGGCAGGCTGTGGTGTCAGCGCTTAGGGTTGTGGTTGGGAACTTGGCAGGGAACGATAGATCGAGAAGAAGCCTTGTGGCTGCGCTTTTACGACCAACAGGGAAATCTAGTGCTTCTACCAGAAGAAGCGGCGCAACAACGTGCCGATGTGGCTGAACAACGCGCTGAGGTAGCCGAAAAACAGGGCGCTTTGCGGCAGTTACTACGCTTACTAGCTGTTCGTTTTGGAGAAGTACCGCAGGATGTGCAGACTCAACTGGAGGGACTCAGTGTCATTCGGTTGGAAGATTTAGTAGAGGTGGCACT
>DATNPC010001014.1:0-5369 GCA_036703375.1 Allocoleopsis sp. | reverse complement strand
TGAGGATTTACGCGATCGCATTCTGGCTTTCATCGACTACTTTAACCGAACTATGGCTAAGCCATTTCAATGGAAGTTCAAGGGGTACCCAGTACCGGGCTGAAGTGGTCAGTTACTTCTGCCGGGATGCACTAGTGCCACGCCTTGGACGAAGAAGCTGTGGATTTACGATTTGAGAACCAACCAGCATTTTACCCTGAAACAAAATCCCCTGCGTTACGAGGACTTACAAGACTTCATTAGCTGCTTTAATCCAGAGAATCGCAATGAGAGACAGGAAACCGAACGTTTCAAAGCGTTTGATTACGATGACCTGATTCAAAGGGATAAAGCCAGCCTCGATATCTTCTGGTTGCGCGACGAAAGCTTGGAGGACTCGGATAATCTACCTGACCCAGACATTTTAGCCCAGGATATTGCTGAAGACCTGGGAGCAGCTTTGGCACTATTCAAGAGTATCTCTGAGGATTTGGGGGCAGAAACAGTGGCTGCATTGGATGAGTAAATAGCGAGCGCATTTCGGAAACAGTTCTTCCTTAAAGATGAAATATGGTACTGGACTAGCGGAAGCTCATAGCGGAAGCTGAAAGGCGATCGCATCCCAGCAACTCGACCCGACACAGCTACCGCAGACAGAATCCCCCGATGATTTGCGGCACCTGGCGAGGGGGAGAACTATACACGGCTATAGTTCTCCCCTGCTCTTTTCTTATCAACAAACTGGGGTCTATTCTCAATAAGGGGAGAAAAAACGGGTATTTTCTGGATTTTCCACGTAAGTATTGGGTTTGAAGCTCTTACACTGTGTAATAGTAGTTCTGACTCTCTACAAACATTCAGACATCTAAATGTTCAAACATTTAGATGCAATCGGCGGGGAACTGCGGTAGAATCTCCCCATTCTCAAGCAGGCTTAGGCAATGATTATTAATGATTATCACTGTTGCCAGTTTTAAAGGAGGTGTGGGCAAAACCACAACAGCTCTGCACTTAGCTGCCTATTTTCAGGTGAAAGCAACCACACTACTAGTTGACGGAGACTTGAACCGCAGTGCATTGGATTGGGCTAGTCGCGGCGAACTGCCCTTCAAAGTCGTTGATGAAAAGCAAGCGGTAAAGTTTGCTCGTCAGTACGAACACATCATTATTGATACCCCAGCTCGACCAGCCCCTGATGAGTTGAAAACAATCGCAGAAGGTTGCGATCTGTTAGTACTGCCTACCAGTCCAGATGCTTTAGCATTGGGTGCAACACTTCAGATGGTGGATTTCCTCAAGAGCCTTCAGACCAACTACAAAATTCTATTGACTCTCATTCCTCCATATCCCAACCGAACTGGTGAAGATGCCAGGACAGCGCTCTCTAGAGCTGAGCTACCCATCTTCAAATCAGGTATCAGAAGGCTGGCAGTGTTTCAACGAGCTGCATTAGAGGGAGTTCCGGTTAACCAAATCAAAGGTGATTCTTATGCTGGCATTGCTTGGCGCTGCTATGCCGATGTCGGTAAGGAGATTGTGCCATGAGCAAGAAGAAGGATAGCGCTAGTAGGTTTGATGCCTTATTTGGAGCGGCTAAGCCAAAGGAGCAAACGCCAGCTCCAGATGAGGTAAAGCCAGCTAAGAAAAGCAAAAGCACTGACCCCGACTACGTGAGGACGACTGTTTATCTACCGAAGCGATTGCACAAGCAACTGAAAGCCGCTGCGGCTGATGAGGAGCGGGAGATGAGCGAGATACTAGAAGGGTTGGTGGAGCAGTGGTTGAAGGAAAGAGCGCCATCGGATGCCTAGATGTTTGAATGTTTAAATGCTTGAATGCTTGAATGTCTTATGAATTCTTTGTCGGAGTTAGAAGCGAAAGCGGCTCGTGAGTCAATTTCCGATGTCGAACAAGCAATCGCTTCAGGATCTCGAATAACATTTGAACAAAGCGATTGCGCGGAGCGCACCAGCAGAGGCGATCGCTGGCGGCATCTAACCTACCCCGACGAGACTCATCGCTCATGGATGGTAACTTATCTTTAGCCAACAGGGATTTCAACACGCCAGAAATCAATTTACCTTCCACCTGGTTTGAATCCCGAATCACTCTCGAACAGGTACGTCGTTGCTTTCAATCCGCTCGTCAAGAAATCCGCATAGCATCTGGATTCTTTACCCTTAGAGGCTGGGGGTTAATTCGGAATACCCCTGAGACGGTGCGATCTAGCGAATGTCCCCGCCCTCGATCGCGTCCGTGACGGGGGAGCGCTACGATGAGCGCTCCTCTGGGAGCAGATTTTTGGGACAATTCGTAAATAATTGTGCCCAGAACATCTTGAAGATCGATCGACACGGCAAAGCCAAAGTTCTTAGCCAACAAGAAATTCAGTTATTGTTTAATCAAGGACTGACGACGCTACGCGATCGCTGCCTATTTGGCATTTGCCTGTACACGGCTTGCCGCATCAACGAAGCTTGCACCTTACGCCGGGTCGATGTCTTTGATAAGAAACGTTCCGTCCGCTCGGAACTATACTTCAGACGGTCAGCTTTCAGCAGTCAGCTTTGTGCCAACATCTTGTAGCTTATAGGTGACAGCTCAATCAAAGGCTCAGTTTATGCCCGTGCAGAGTATAATCATCCGCAAAGCTAATACTAAAGGCAAACTGGCAACGCGGTGCATTCCGATCGGTGAAGACCTGCGAGCGCTGTTAGCCGAATATAACCCACCCGTTTCTCAACAGTTTCTATTTCCCGGTCGCTGGGACAAGGGTCACATCAACCCGATGTCAGCCTCAAGGATATTAAGAGAAGCCTTTGACCGCATTGGCATTGAAGGAGCTTCTACCCATTCACTCAGGAGAACAGCTTTAACGACGATGAGTAACAACGGCATTCCGCTTCGCATTATCCAAGAAGTCAGCGGTCATCGCAGCCTGGAAGTGCTGGAAGAATACCTGGCTGTGAAGGATGAGCAGGTCCGTGGTGCGATCGCGTCTTTATCGCAAATCTCATACGTCAATAAATTAAAGAATCCCCTTCAAAGTCTGAGTTATAAAGTACCCTCAATGGTACCACCAAAATAGTTGCAACCTGCCAAACTAGTAGTCCGCCACAGTCACTTTGACGGGTACAAACGCTGAAGTTTGACCCGTGCATCAGTGATAGTAAATCGCCAATTAACAGTTGCTCTTGCTTGATTACGTGATTCCTCCTAGGCAGCAATCTCTTGGTTTAAGGTTTCTTTATCCGGAATCCGCCGCTCCAAACATTGACGAGATAAAACAGACAACTCAATCTCTACCTGATTTAGCCAGCTACCATGCTTGGGAGTGTAGTGAAATTCCAACTTTTTCAGAATCCTTCTGGCTTCTTTTGCCTCAAAAGTTTCATACAAAGCGGCAGGAGTATGAATATTGAGATTGTCAATTACAACGCGAATGCTTTGGGCTAAGGGAAAATGTACATCTACCAGAGACTTCATACACTGAGCAAAGTCTTGTTTGGTACGACGGTCAGTTACTTCCACATGACGCCACCCAGCTAATGGCTGAAAGTAGGTAAACAAATTACAAGTTCCATTTCTGTGATATTCGTAGTCGATGCGTTGGGGCTGACCTGGTTGTGGAGGTAAGGGTTGGTGGACTTCAGCAAGTAGTTGTACAGGGCGTTCATCAAAACAAACAACTGGATGAGAGGAGCTATAGGGTTCGGCATACAGGTCCAAAACATCTTCCATCCGCCAAACATATTCAGCATCAACTTTAGGGATGCACCATTGCTCCTTTAACCATGGCTTAACTTGGTTTTTTTTAGCGTCCGTCGCACCGTTTCATCCGAGATGAAATCTACAAGACCGAGGGTTACTAATTGGTCGGCAAGTAATTGCATTGTCCACTTAGCGCGTCCCTGAGGTGGTTCAGAACAGGCGCTAGCAATTAAAAATGCTTCTTGCTTCCCATTTAACTTGCGTCTTGAGGCAGCGCTTGAAGGGCGATCGCATAAAGCCCAGTCAATGCCTCCTTCAATGAATTTCTGCCGTGTTCGCTCTACGGTGCGTACACCAATATGTAATGTTTCTGCTATCTGTTTGTCACGTTTCCCGTCTGAAGCTAACAGTAGGATATGCGATCTCGTAATCGTTCGAGCTGCCCTCTTCCCCTTCCTGATGAGTGCTTGTAAATCAGCTTTCTCCTGTTGAGTTAAGTCCACGATGTATTTCTTTGTCATCAGCACCCTACCTTTTTTGGTAGCATACCCCTAAAAACATCTACCCGTCAAAGTAGCTGTGGCGGACTACTAGGTTTGCCTCCTGTAAATCTTTTTGGTCTTTGTCTTCAATAAACTTATTAATTTGCTCGGCTAGAGAGCCATAGTCTCCTCCTAACGGACTCGCCTTGCTCACTCCGCTTCACCAATTAAGGTAAAAGCTGCCCAATTTCTGGGGTTTGGATATAGTTTCAAGGTCGCAAGCATTGCCTGTCGCAATGCTTGTGCTTTATCAGGATTCTGCTGCATTTGACGATAGAACTGGGTCATCAAGAATGCAGTGGGAGCATCTGGGATTGACCACAAAGATACGATCGCACTGGGGACGCCTGCTAAAATCAGGGCGCGAGATAGTCCAAGGACGCCATCGCCAGTGATTTCACCTTTGCCCGTATCACAGGCACTCAGCACAATCAGTTCAGCACTGAGCTTGAGGTTGAGAATTTCGGAGGCAGTGAGAAAGCCGTCATCGGTTCCTTCAGGGGCAAGAGCGATCGCACCCGGTATTCTGAACTGTTGGTACTCTTTAAAATCATCCAATAAGCCGTGTGTTGCCAAATGAATAATTTTCGCACTTGACATCCGTTGCAAAATTGCAGCTTTAGTCGCTTGATTGCCTGTAATCGCTTTGGTATTAAGCAGACTAGCAATGTCCTTTGCTTCTTCTTCTGCACCCGGTAGGGACGGCAGCGGTTGAGGCGCTTGTCCAAACTCAGGCGGTATGCTGGGCATGGTGGGATTGCCTACAACTAAATTATCTTTTCCTGAAACTCGTTGCCGTTGCTTGTGGGTTAAATCCAAGACCTGAATCGCTGGTGCTGTAAGAATGGTGTGTTGTTCGATTAGGTATTTGCCAGTAGGAGCTTGGATAGCTCCGAAGGGAACGAAAAACAGATATTTTTGAGGAATGAAGATAACGCGCTGGTTGGGGTCTTTTGGGAGAAGGTCAGTAATGGGTTGAATCAGCAGTTGATAAAGTTGCTGCAAGGGGTTGGTTTGCGTCGGATTAATCTCGCTGCTATCTGCTGTCAAGCCCCGCCCTCTGACACCGATAGACTCGCGGCTGCTGGTAACGAGTGTTGCTAACGAAGTGTTTGGGTTGAGTGAAGCGCGACGAAA
>DATNPC010001013.1:0-2490 GCA_036703375.1 Allocoleopsis sp. | reverse complement strand
GCGAACCAACGAACGCCTGTTGCGACTTAGTGTAGCAGAAATTAAGATAACAGCTCACATCCATTGGGCGATCGGAACTTTGCTGATGGTACTGATGGTGATGACAGCTCTACCCGTAACAGCACAACTGCGTTTAACGGGCGTTGCCATTACCCTGAGTTTACTGCTGGCTGCTTATGCTTTAGCCCAAGGGCGTCACAATCCTAACGCCAATGTCGCTCGCGAGTGGGTGTATATCGGCTTAATCGAAGTAGCTGCAACCTATGCCTCAGCCCGACTGATTCGGACAGAACTCAGCGTCTTGGATAGCTGGTTAGCCATCATTACTTGCGGTCTAGCCTACATCATGTACGAGCTGCCTTGGAACCGATTGGGGTGGCAGAACGCTCCCTGGAAGCGTTCGAGTGTGGTTTTGCCCATTTTCACAGTCCTGTCAACCATTGGAATGATTGCGACTCCGAGTTTGCTGCTGGTGGCTGGGTTCTATGCGTGGATTGCCAAACGCAGCTCGAATGTACGCTTAACCTATATCAGCGTGGCGCTGATTGATTGGGTAGTCATGCGCTGGTTCTCCGAGTTAAAGCTGAACGACCTTTTGTGGTACATTGCGCCCTTTGGGTTATCGCTGCTGTACGTTGCACAATTCGATCCCCACCTCAAGCAACCTCAAGAACGAGGAACTCGACACTTCCTTCGTCTCATCGGTAGCGGCCTGATTTGTGGAGTTGCCTTTTGGTTGCATCGAGAGACTGGATTTATCCCTGGAATTATTGGCACGATCGCAATTTTTGCAGGATTGTCATTGCGAGTGCGAGCCTTTCTCTATATTGGCACGATTACTTTTCTCGGCACCGCCTTTTATCAATTAGTCGTTTTAATGTTCCGCTACTCATTTGTGAAATGGGTCGTCGGTCTCATTCTTGGCATTATTTTTATTGGACTCGCCGCTAACTTTGAAACTCGCCGCGAACAAATTGCTTCTGCCTTGCAAACTAGCCGTGCTGGCTTAAGTCATTGGGAATAAATCTAATCTCTCTATTATCTCTTCTTGTTCTCTCCTCAGCGACCTTTGTGCCTCTGTGGTTCCTCAAGAAACAACAAGAAACAAGTAGTCTTCAAGCGACAAGCAAGTAATCAGTCACTCAAGATTCAATTGATTTTAGCTAAATTAGCAGAACGCGTAGAATCTTCATCTTTCCCCATACTGGGATGAATCGTAGATTTTCTAATCATATAATAAGTCGCGCCAACATCTAAGCCAAACAAGATTTCATCCTCATCTTGAAGATTATGAGATTCAATCTTTTTGCGATTAATCCAAACTCCATTAGAACTCCGTTTTCCCTGACCATTACCATCCATCAGCTGATAATAAGGACTACCATCCTCATGCTGTTGCCGGATTAACGTGGCATGTCGCCGAGAGACAAACTCGGAAAAAATACAGATATCAGAATTTGTATCCCTACCGATGGAGTACTCGTCCTTATCCAAGGTAAATTCTCTACGTCCTTTTTGGTCTTTAATAATTAATAAAATACTAAATTGTTTAGCTTGATACTTTTTAATGGATTGTAACGCAGTAACAATCCAAGCTCGATCAAAAACTAGCTGATAAATGCGATTGTATACCCTTAATTTACCTTGATGTTCTACAACTAACCCAGACAGACGCAATTCCATCTGTTCGGAACTGTCATTTACAGGAACTTCGCCGTACTGTAAAATTTCCTGATAGAGTTCTAGTAAGTGAGTGGCACGCTGCTCTTCGTTCAGAATGCGATCGCATTTTCCTTGCCGAGAGGGTTCCCGAACAGTACCGTGCAAAACGCGATCGCGTATGGTTCTAAGATGTTCTGGCTCATCCTGGGATTCCCAATTGTCGATAATTTGCGATCGTACCACCTTATCCACCCACGCTGCTTCATCTTGAAACTGTGCAGAAGTCGGAATTTTCTGGAGGAGTTGACAAAGCTTTTGAGTCAAAAAGGGTTGACCTCCTGTCCACTGTAATACTCTTTTCAACACAGCTTGAGGATTACTAAATTTTTTCGCTAGTCCTTGCGCTAAGGGTTGAGCCTCATGTAACTGAAATCCCCTCAATCGGATAGCTCGACCAATGTTAAATGGCGTGCGCTTTTTGTTAGCAATTAAATCGGTAGGGGTCGCTACTCCTAGCAGGGCGAACGTCAGGCGTTGATAGTCGGATATTTGGGCGCGTTTGTTGTAGCAGACTTGAATCGCTAATAAAAATTCGTTTCGGAAACTGAGCTGCAAAATGCTATCAATTTCGTCAAAAAAAATTACAATAGGCTGTGAAATAAGCTGGAGTAGTACTTCTTCAATAAACTGGTTAAATCTCTGGACATAAGGCAATAGACTGCGCTCATCCCACCAGCTAGTCAAATCAAAGTCATATAACTCTAGACTACTCATGATACTGTAGATGACTCCAGCGTACCATTGCTCTGGAGCGATCGTTTTGTCTCC
>DATNPC010001012.1:0-15903 GCA_036703375.1 Allocoleopsis sp. | reverse complement strand
TGCAGCGGGACTGTTATCCAACCCGAAAGAATCCAACGTGTATGACAAAGTGGGCTTTGCCCGTGCGCCGATTGAAAAATATGCAAACGGCTCGAATTGGCTCTGGGCTTGGGCGCTAGCGGTTCCAAAAACCTCAAAATCACCTGAAGCCGCACAACGGTTCGTTGCCTGGGCAACATCCAAGGAATACATCCAGTTGGTTGCTAGCCAAAATGGCTGGGTTGCCGTACCACCCGGTACGCGGACTTCTACCTATGAGAATCCCAACTATCAAAAAGCCGCACCGTTTGCTCCGATTGTGCTCAAAGCAATCCAATCTGCCGATATCACCCATCCATCCGCAGAGCCAACCCCTTATAAGGGCATTCAATATGTGGATATTCCAGAATTTCAAGCGATCGGTTCTTCGGTTGGGCAAACGTTGGCAGCGGCCTTGACGAATCGCGTTTCAGTCGATCGCGCGTTAGCGCAATCGCAGACTTCGACTGAACGGTTTATGAGACACACGGGTTACATCGAGTGAAAAGAGAGGCTAGGTTATGTTCTTAAACCTGGAGATGCCCCCCTAACCCCCCAACTTTGGGGGGAACCGGAGTTTCAAAGTCCCCCAGAATTGGGGGATTTAGGGGGCAAGAAAGTCTCAAATGCCAACCAGATCCAATGTCCGCCCACCAAACTTTCACAATCCGAAATCCAAAATCTAAACTCCAAAATTCGATTAAGCTATGTCTTCTTCAATAGCTGTAGAATCCCACCACGAACGACCACCCACCCATAGACAGACGAAACGACAGGTATCAACTTTACCCTTGGTTGCACCTTCGGTTATTGCTCTGCTGCTGTGGATGATCGTACCTCTGGTGATGACCATCTGGTTTGCCTTTCAGCGGTACAACTTGCTGAATCCAGGGGCACGCAAATTCATCGGGCTGGAAAATTTCACGTTCATTCTGACTGACTCAGCTTTATGGACATCGATCGCTATCACAATAATTCTGGTTGTGTCAGTTCTAGCGATCACGATTGGTTTGGGTACGTTACTGGCAGTTCTGTTTGACCAAGACTTTTTTGGTCGGGGGATTGCGCGGGTGCTGGCGATTTCTCCGTTTTTCGTCATGCCCACAGTCAGCGCCCTGATCTGGAAAAATATGCTGATGCATCCAGTGAATGGACTGTTTGCTCAAATCACACGAGGTTTGGGCTTGGGTGCGATCGATTGGTTCGCACAAGTTCCATTGCTGGCGATCATCATCATTGTCTCCTGGGAGTGGCTTCCCTTTGCCCTGCTGATTTTGCTGACTGCAATTCAGTCACTCGACCACGAACAGCTAGAGGCAGCGCGGATGGATGGAGCGAATCCCATTGCTCTATTCCGTTTCGTCATGCTACCGCATCTAAGCCGCGCCATTGCTGTGGTTGCCATGATCGAGACTATTTTCTTTCTGACTATCTTTGCAGAAATCTTTGTAACCACAGGTGGTGGCCCCGGACTCGCAACTACCAACCTTGCCTATTACATCTTCTTGAAAGCCTTGCTGGAATTTGATGTGGGCGGTGCCTCAGCGGGTGGATTAATTGCGGTCATTCTTGCCAATATCGTGGCGATCTTTTTGATGCGTAGTGTTGCTCGTAATTTGGATACCTAACGATGGCACGTAAAACTTCTCACCGCTGGCTCATCACAGTACTCGGTTGGTTGGCCGCTTGTCTCTTGTTCTTCCCGATTTTCTGGATGTTCATCACCAGTTTCAAAACGGAAGTAGCGGCGGTTGCAACTCCTCCTCAGTTGTTTTTTCAGCCAACTTTAGAAAACTATGTGGCAATCCAAGACCGAGCATCTTATTTCAATTATGCGTTTAACAGCGTAGCGGTTTCGCTCGGATCGACCCTACTCGCGCTGCTGCTTGCCATACCTGCCGCTTATGCGATGTCGTTCTTCCCAACCAAACGTACTAAGGGAACCTTGATGTGGATGCTATCTACCAAAATGCTGCCATCCGTTGGCGTGCTGGTGCCGATCTACATTTTGTGTCGCAACGCGGGTTTGCTGGATACCCGCATCGCGTTGATTATTATCTACACCCTGATCAATTTGCCGATTATCGTTTGGATGATTTACAGCTTCTTCAAAGAGGTTCCCAAAGAGATTCTCGAAGCCGATCGCATGGATGGAGCGAGTACTCAACAAGAACTTCGCCATGTGTTGCTACCACTGGCATTACCTGGAATTGCATCCACTGCCCTGCTTTCGATTATTTTGTCTTGGAATGAAGCCTTTTGGAGCTTGAATTTGACGACAGCATCTGCTGCCCCTTTAACGGCGTTTATTGCCTCATTTTCCAGTCCTCAAGGATTGTTCTGGGCAAAACTTTCGGCAGCATCAACAATGGCGATCGCGCCCATTCTCATCTTTGGTTGGCTGAGTCAACGGCAATTAGTCCGAGGTCTGACGTTTGGTGCGGTGAAATAAGTGGGAGGCAGAAGGCAGAGGGCAGAAGGCAGAAGGAAAGAAAGTTTTTCATCTGTTGTGGTGTCAACCGTTAATGACAGCTAGTTAATCTTTTTTTAAATGCATTGATAGGAGCATTTCATGTCAACAGTTGTTTTAAGAGATATCCATAAAAGATATGTCGATACTGAGGTGATTAAAGGTATCGATCTGGACATCAACGATCGCGAATTTGTGGTCTTCGTCGGCCCATCCGGTTGCGGGAAATCAACCTTACTCCGCATGATTGCCGGACTCGAAGAAATCTCCTCTGGCGATTTGTTCATTGATGGAGAAAAGGTGAATGATGTGCCGCCCGATAAACGCGGCTTGGCAATGGTGTTTCAAACCTACGCCCTGTATCCTCACATGACAGTAGCGGAGAATATGGCGTTTAGTCTCCGCCTCGCAGGTGTGCCAAAAAACCAGCGCTATGAACGGGCGCGAGAAGTTGGTCGCGTTCTGCAACTAGAGCCACTCTTGAACCGAAAACCCAAAGAACTATCGGGAGGACAGCGCCAACGGGTAGCAATTGGTCGTGCTTTGGTGCGTAATCCTAAAGTGTTTTTGTTTGATGAACCGCTGTCAAACTTGGATGCTGCCTTGCGCGTACAGATGCGGCTGGAACTGGCTAGCTTACACGACAGCCTGCAAGCCACGATGATTTATGTGACACACGATCAGGTTGAAGCCATGACGCTGGCTGACAAAATTGTCGTGTTGCAGGGCGGCATTGTTGAGCAGGTAGGTTCACCACTGGAACTGTACCACCATCCTCGCAATCTATTTGTTGCCGGATTTATCGGTTCACCGAAAATGAACTTCCTGCCCGTTACGGTGTCAGCGGTGAATGATTCGGGTACAACGGTCAAACTTCCCGGTGACACCAGCGTGACGATTCCCGTCAAGCCCGGAAGTTTGTCGGTTGGGGACAGAGCAACCTTAGGGATTCGACCCGAACACCTGAGACTCGATCCCAATAATCCAACGTTGGCTGGTGAAGTGATGGTTGTGGAACGACTGGGTGGAGAAACGTTTCTCTACGTCAAGATTGCCGATGGCGAGACTCTAGTCGTACAAACCGATGGAGACAATCCCAGCCGTATGCACGATCGCGCTCTCATCCATATTAATGGCGATCTTTGCCATTTGTTCGATCTACACGGTGAATCCATTCCCAAAGCTCGTCGTCACCATTTAACGAATGAATCTCATGAACAGCAATATCAGCACCGGATCGGCCATCAAGCTGAATGAAGCATCCCTGTCTCGGTTGCCTGGAAATGTCCGCGTCCCCAAGTACGATCGCCATCAAATTACCAATGGAATTGTGCATATTGGGGTAGGTGGATTCCATCGAGCGCACCAGGCGTTATATCTCGATAATTACTTTCATCAGAAACCTAATAGCGACTGGGGAATCTGCGGGGTTGGATTGCTTGGGTTCGACAAACGGATGCGCGATGCACTTCAATCCCAGGATTGTTTGTATACCTTGGTTGAACGTTCACCAGAAGGTGATTCGGCACGCATTATTGGTGCAATCACGCAATATCTGTTTGCACCCGATAATCGGCAAGCCGCGATCGATGCAATGGCAGACCCCAAATGCCGCATCGTTACCCTAACGATTACCGAAGGGGGCTACTACTACGTTGAAGGCAGCGGTGAATTCGATGTCAATCATCCGACCATTCAGTACGATTTGCAACATCCCGATGAGCCAATTGGAGTGTATGGCTTTTTAACAGCAGCCCTCGATCGGCGTCGTCAACAGGGGTTGGCACCGTTCACTGTGTTGTCCTGCGACAACTTGCAAGGCAACGGCAACATTGCCCGAAAAATGTTAACCGCATTTGCCCAGTTGCGCGATCCAGAATTGGGACGTTGGATTGCTGAAAACGTTGCCTTTCCCAACTGTATGGTCGATCGCATCACGCCAGCCACAACTCCATCCGATATAGAAATGGTGGTCGAACAGTTCGGGATTGAAGATGCTTGGCCGGTTGTGGCAGAGCCATTTTTACAGTGGGTAGTCGAAGATAATTTCAGTGCAGGTAGACCCGATTGGGAAAGCGTTGGCGTTCAGATGACCAACGATGTTCATCCCTACGAGATGATGAAAATCCGGCTGCTTAATGCCAGCCATCTACTAATTGGTTATCTCGGCTCTTTAGCAGGTTATACCTATGTCCATGAAGTTATGGCCGATCCATTGATTCGGGAAGCCGTTGAACATTTGATGGAAGAAGTAACGCCCACACTTCAACCCGTGCCGGGAATCGATCTAGACGATTACAAGAAAACTTTAATTGAACGGTTTGCCAATCCTAAAATTCGCGATCGACTTCCACGTCTGTGCCTCAATAGCTCAGCTAAAGTGCCTAAATGGGTGCTCAGTTCACTGCGAGATAAGCTTCAGCAGGGAGGAGCGATCGAGTACCTGAGTTTAACAGTTGCAGCCTGGTTTCGTTACCTCAATGGAAAGGATGACCAAGGCAATCCCATGCCCATCGATGACCCAATGGCAGATATCTTGACTCAACGGGCTGGCGAAGGTGGCTCCGATCCCAAACCATTGCTCAGTCTATCTGAGATTTTCGGAGACTTGGCGCAGTCGCCGCGTTTCGTCGAGGCAGTTACTGACAAGTTGCATAGCTTGTATGAGTTGGGTGCCAAAGGAACGCTAGCCCAAACGACATCGGTACACTAATCGCGTCAGCAGTAGGACTTACGCATTGCCTTTACACCTTGTGTGAAAACGGGGCAACCACAGGGGGATTGCCCCTACAGGTGGCACTCGTGCATAAGTCTCTATCCGCTCAGTATCATAATTGGAGGGCAATTGATTGACGTAGTAATTGGTTTAGATCTGGGGACAGGAGGAGTGCGGGCGATCGCGGTTGACCTGCAAGGGAAAATTATTGCTCAGGCGACGAGAAGCTATCCTCTGTTAACCCCACATCCCGGTTGGACGGAGCAAAACCCATCAGATTGGGTTGAAGCTAGTCTAGAAGCTCTATCCAATGTCACTCAACAGCTAGAGGGGCACCGAGCCATCGCCCTTGGTTTGTCCGGACAAATGCATGGTATGGTTCCTCTGGATGCAGAAGGCAGAGTCATTAGAGCAGCCATCTTGTGGAACGATCAGCGCACGGGTAAAGCAGTTGAAGCGATTGAAGCGATCGTTCCCCGTCAGGAGTTGATTCAACGCACGGGAAATCCTGCGATTACAGGGTTTCAGCTTCCCAAGTTGGTGTGGTTGCGGACTGAAGAACCTCAAGCCTATGCTCTGCTTCGGCAGAGCCTGCTACCCAAAGATTATCTCGGATACGTGCTGACTGGCGAACGAGTGACAGAGCCATCCGATGCGTCTGGTGTGGGGTGTTTGAACCTGGCGAGTCGGCAATGGGATACGGATATTCTCAATGCCCTCAAGATTAGTCCAGCGTTGTTCCCGACTGTAGTTGAGTCTACTGCGATCGCGGGACGGCTGCGATCGCAGATAGCCACCCGTGTAGGACTGCCTGCGGGATTACCTGTAGTCGCCGGAGGAGGCGATAATGCCGCAGCAGCAGTTGGCTTGGGCATCTCATCGAGTAATCTCAATCGAGGCAGTCTGAGTATTGGCACATCCGGTGTAATCTTTGCACCATGCGATCGCCCAATTCCCGATCCACAAGGTCGGGTGCATTTATTCTGCCATGTGGATGGTGGATATCATTTACTGGGTGTGACGCTGGCGGCAGGGGGTTCTCTGCGTTGGTATCGAGACACCTTTGCACCGCAAATTTCCTACACCGAGTTGATGGATATGGCAGAAACTTCACGTCCCGGTGCTCGTGGTATTCTATTTCTGCCCCACCTATCCGGAGAACGCAGTCCACACCTCGATCCAGATACTCGCGGTGCTTGGGTCAATTTGTCATTAGCTCATACGCAAGCCGATTTGATTCGTGCCGTACTGGAGGGTGTTGCTTTCAGCCTGCGAGCAGCTTTGGAGGTAATTAGCGAGATTACTCCCGTTCATCAACTGTTGGCAACAGGTGGAGGAGCGCGATCGAGCATCTGGTTACGAATTTTGGCAGATGTTTTGCAAACCGAACTCATTGCTCCCAAAGCTGAAGAAGGAGCCGCTTATGGAGCAGCCATTCTGGCAATGGTCGGGGTTGGTGCGTACCCGAATTTAGAGGCTGCATTCAAGATGTTGCCACGGGAGTGCAATATAGTACAGCCACAAGCTAATCCTCTATACGAAGAAGCGTTTAAGCGATACAAGTTACTGTACGAAGTGCTGAAAGCTGTTCGTTAGTGAGAACTACTAGAGTGTTATCTCGTATACATGAACGGGATGAGAAAATTCTAGAGAGATTTACCATGATGCAAAGATAAAATTCCCCCAAAGATTGGGGCGATCGCATTTTAATTAGCGAATACTGAGAAAAACCATGTCAATTAGTACTCCACAGCCGCAACTGAGGCGAGAGTTAAGGGTTTTTGGGGCAACCCTAATGGGCTTGGGTTCGATTGTCGGTACGGGGGTATTTGTAAGTATCGGCATAGCCGCCGGAATTGCTGGCCCTGCGGTGATTTTAGCGGTAGCGATTGGGGCAATTGTGGCAACCTGCAATGGCTTAAACAGCGCCCAACTGGCTGCCAATCATGCCGTCAGCGGAGGTACTTATGAATATGGCTACAAATACCTGAATCCCTGGCTGGGTTTTACCGCTGGCTGGATGTTTTTGTTAGCCAAGACGGCTTCAGCTGCTACAGCAGCTTTGGGTTTTGCAGGCTACTTGCTGAAGGCTTTGGGTTTGTCCTCAAGTTGGGTTGTCCCAACCGCACTTTTAGCGGTTGTTGTTCTCACCTTGGTGGTTTTAAGCGGGATTCGGCGCTCTAATTTTGCTAATACAGCGATCGTATCGGTAACGCTGCTGGCTTTGGGCTTTTTTATTGTTGCCTGCCTCCCGCGTGCTGTTGCTGAGGGAACCAACAATTTCACTCCCTTTTTTGCGGGAGATATCGGGAGCGTGTTCCATGCTAGCGCTCTAATGTTTGTGGCCTATACGGGATATGGTCGCATTGCCACAATGGGGGAGGAAGCACGCTCGCCTCGACAGACGATACCTAAAGCGATGATTGTTTGCCTGATTATTACGATGCTGCTTTATATGGCCGTAGCAGCGGTTGGGATTGGGGCAGTGGGGGCAGGTGTTTTGGGTAATGCGACTCAGCAGGTACAAGCGCCGTTGGAGGTAGCAGTTCGCCGTGTTGCGGGTAGTGGTGGGGCTTTGGTTTTAGCGATTGGTGCGATGACAGCAATGTTGGGCGTGCTGCTGAACTTGATTTTGGGTTTATCCCGCGTCTTACTGGCAATGGGGCGTCGCCGGGATATGCCAAGGTTTTTAGGGCGTCTTAACCAGCAACAGACGACGCCTTACTGGGCGGTGTTGGTGGTTGGGGTTGCGATCGCATTCTTGGTGCTGTTGGGTAATGTGAAGACAACGTGGTCGTTTAGTGCGTTTAATGTTCTGATTTATTACGCCATCACGAATTTAGCCGCGCTGCGACTATCGCCAGGTGAGCGGCTTTATCCTCAAGCTGTAGCTTGGATAGGGTTGGTGTCGTGTTTGTTTTTGGCGTTTTGGGTAGAGTCGTCAATCTGGCAAATGGGGTTGGGATTAATTGCTGCTGGATTAATCTGGCATAGGGTTAGGCAAAACGCGATCGCGTAAGCTCAATGGCATTAAGTTACAGGAGTTTTCTACAGGAGTGAAGTACAGTTTGTCGGGGCGCACGGCTGTATGCCCTGATGCAGTGTCTGACTTTTCACGTTATGTGGAAAAGTTCACGAAAAACCTAACCCCCTAACCCCCTTCCCTTGAAGGGAAGGGGGAAAATTCAAAGCCTCTCTCCTACAAGGAGAGAGGTTTTCCACATAAGAGTGAAAAGTAAGATACAGGGTATCTTTCATCAATTTAGCTAGAGCCACTGCCAAGGACAAAAAGACTGAGGAGAGTACCTGCGTTCCAGAGTCCGTGGAGGAGAATAGAGGATAGGAGATTGCGCGATCGCGTATACACTACCCCTAAAACCATGCCCAATGTGGCTAGCGGTAACACTTCCGAAATGCTCAAATGCGCGATCGCAAATAGCAAGCTACTCAGAACGATGGCACTTCCAACGGGCATGTAACGAGTCAGCGAGGACAATAAAAACCCTCGGAACATGATTTCCTCAAAGATTGGGGCAGCGACGCAAGCGGTGAGGAAAAATACCAACAGCGCTACATTATCTTTACCCTCCAAGGCGAGGGGCAGAATTGGGTTACTGCCTCCCTGTCCGTCCCATAACTTCTGATTCAGCAGCGATACGATAATCACTAAAGGCAGCGCGGTGAGATAACCCCCCAATCCCCACAGCGGCCAGTTGCTGCGAAATTTAAAGCGAAACCAATCTTCCCAATCTTCTGCCTCTGGCAAAAAGGGCTTGATGGAGAAGTACAGCACCAACAAACCTCCCGTTGCCATCAATACGTAACTCAACAAGACATAAAACGCCTTTTCCCGCACGCTGTAGGTGGCGGGATTGATGCCTAAAAGACCGAAGAACACTGGCAGCAACAGCTGCCCGACAAAGAAAAAGCCTAAAATCAGGACTTGCCAAATGACTTCCCAATCCCAAGGTGTGTCCCAACCAATATCACCATTGGTGGCTAAAAGCGATCGCTTTCCTTGAAGGAGACGCTGAATCACGACAAATAATAATAGTCCAACCCCCAATAAACCACCTACTGCCGGGATGCCACCAATGAGTGCCAACTTGAACACCGCTTGCTGGGCAACCTCTTGTTCTTGCAGTTGTAGGGACTGTAGGGCATCTTGCCGCTGTTGCAATTGGTAAAGTTGCTTTAACGTTCGATAGCGAAACCAACTATCTAAGTTTTTTTGAATTTGCTCCTCCGCATCGGGAAGTAGGCGGGGAGGGTTGCTCCATAAGCCGATTAATACCTGTGAAGTTTGTACTAATGATGTCTCAGGCATCAATAGGGTTTCGGTTGTTTCTTGTTGGGTAAACCGATTCCAGGTTTTTATCGCCTCTGCCGTTTGTCCTTGTTGAGCTTGCAGAATACCGATGCGTACATTGAGTTCATCAATCAAGTTTTCGACTAGAGCGTAGGACTTTTGCAGCTGTTGCCGCTGCACGGAGGTGGTGGGGTTATCCTCGACTGGAGGGTATTGCAGTTGCGGTTGAGTCGGTTTTGGGGCAGTTGCAATTTTAGTTTTCGACGACGAGAGCTCTTTAAGTTGGGCGGTAATTTTTGCTTGAGTTGTTTGAGCCGTTTTCAGCGCATCTTGATACTGATCTTGGGCTGTTTTGAATGGGTCTTTGCCAATGATGGCGTTACGAGCGGGGGCTAAATCCGGAGTTGAGGCTGGCGGTGATGCGGCATCGAGATTTTTGCTAGACCACTCGGCGGCATGGAGGATAAGGTTAGTTTGGTAGAGTTCCAGGCGACTCTGGATCTGAGGTTGACCTAAGCTTTCGACTAAAGAAAGGCTAACCTTGCCGATCGCAAAAACCGTCAGTATAACCAGAATCAACCGCTTAATGACCAAAATGAACTGCTTGCCGGTCATGAACCCCCCAAAAGGCAGTAAAACTGAAAAGCTTAGACTCTAAAGCCGAATACAGGCTTACTTGTCCAAGCTACCTGCAATTATCGCATTGCTTGCTCTCCCAAACGGCTTAAGCTGAATGGCACTGACTTAAGAACTTTCCTCGCTCACCAACCAACCCTTGTGCAGGGGGGCTGGGGGAGGCACTCGTCCCCCAGCGGGGGGATTGGGGGGAGACCCCCCAATCTGGGTTTTTCTCAAAGAACGACTACTTCTTGCTTAAGTCAGCGACATTCGGCTTAAGCTGCTGTGCATCTAAACGGCATAATCTACCGCCGCTGGATACCGGAACCACTTCCGGCATAGGAAGCGCAGTCGTTCGCGAAGCGTCCCGAAGGGAAGACCACTGACAAAAAGCTAGAGAACCGGTAAATAGACGGTAAAAGTGGTACAACCTGGCACGGAAGAGACTTCAATTTTTCCTTGATGCTTGTCAACAATCTTCCTCACAATATCTAATCCCAATCCACTGCCCTCTCCTACTGGCTTCGTCGTGAAAAACGGGTCAAAAATTTTATCTTGGATTTCTGGAGGAATGCCAGAACCTGAATCGGTGATTTGCACCACCACCTGCGCGTCTTTGTGAAACACGGCTATCTCTAATCGACCCTGATGATTCATCGCTTGAATGGCATTATGAATTAAATTCGTCCACACCTGATTCAAGTCTTCTGGATAGCACAGGATAGCCGGAACATCTTGATAATCTTTAATCGTTTCAACTCCCTGTTTGAGCTGATTGTGGTAGAGAGTCAATACGATATCAAGACCTTGAGTCACTAACGCTGTAGTCATTTGACCCGATGTATCGTGATGCACGTAGCTTTTGAGGGCATAGACGATTTTCGCGGCGCGTTCTACTGCTAACTTAATCGTTTCGCTATTCGTGCGTTGACTAAATAAACTATAAGCCGTATCTAAAATTGTCTCTTTTTGTTCGTCTTGCAATAGCCGTAGATAGGGCGTAATATCTTGAGTAATGCCCAGTTGCACTAAGGTTGCCACTAGTCGATCTCCCTCTTCAAATCCTCGGGATTCTAACTCTTTTTTCAAAGCTCGTCTCAATTGGCGTTCTTCACGAGTTGAGAGAAGTTTAGGGTTGTGACAAGCTGTTTCTAACAGGGCAAAAAAATCGGCTTGTCGCTCGGGAGAAAGATTCTGAAAGAGACGGGGTAATTCTTGCAGAGATTGTTCTAAGGCAGCGGTAATATTGCTAATAGCAGCACCGATCGCGCCCAGCGGTGTATTGATTTCATGGGCAATACCAGCCACTAGTTGACCGAGCGCTGCCATTTTTTCTGCCTCAATCAGTTCGTCTTGCGTGGTATTGAGCCGTTGCAGAGTCTGGGTGAGTTCCTCATTTTTTTGTTGGAGGGCGGCCTCAGCTTGTTGGCGCTCCACAATCTTCTGCTCTAATTCCTGAGTGCGCTCCTGGACTTGAAGTTCTAAGGTGCGATTGTATTGGGCTAAAAACTTCTCGGCTTTTTTGCGATCGGTGATATCTTGAAAAACTACGATCGCATAAGCAATGGTACCGCGATCGTCATAGATTGGTGTTCCCCAAACTTCGAGGGGAATCCTCCTATCGAGCAGGCGAACTTCCATATCATCAATATTGACACTCTCTCCTTGCAAAGCACGCAGAATTGGCGCGCGTTCTTTAGGATAAATTTGCTCGCTGTCTGCCAAATAAACTTGATAAAGCTCTAGCAATTGTTCAGAGTTTGTATTCGCCACTAAACCTTGACCGAGCAGCTCTTGGGCGCGAGAATTAACGTAGTAGGCTTGTCCTTGGGCATCTGCCACAAACACACCCACTGGCATCGCTTCTAAAATCTGAGTCAGTCGTCGCTCGCTCTGTGATAATTCATCATTTAACTCTTTCATCTCGGCAAAGGAGGCCTGCAATTGCGTTGCCATGCTGTTAAATGAAGTCGCCAGTTCTCCCAATTCATTGGATGCCGTAATATTGACTCGACTGTCGAATTGTCCGCCACTAATCTTTGAGGCAGCTGTTGTCAAACGTTTGAGAGGAATCGTAACCGAGCGAGAAAAAACAATCCCCAAACCCAGTGATATAACCGTACTCGCCAAAGTAGCACCACCCATAACTGCCAACATCCAGCGAAGCGGGGCATAGACTTCAGTAGTGGGAAGCTCTACCACCACCATCCACTGCACCCGACGGACTAGGGTAGCTGTTCCGATAACGTCTTGGCCGTTCAACCCCTGATAAATCAGGATGGGTTGAGCGTTTGGAGAACGCGATAGTTTGGATAAATTTTGAATAAATGGATGGTGTTTGAGGTCTTGCAGCGTTCCAATTTTGGATTTTGAAGCGGGGAGTGAAGCCGGTTCCTTCCGGAATAACCAGTCCCCTAAATTTGGGATTTTAGATTTAGGATTAGTTGTTCCATTCTTTAATCCCCCAGCAATCAACACTAAGCGGTTATCGAGAACGTAAGTGTAGCCCGTTTTACCGACTTGAGTCCGGTCAGTAATTTGCGTAAGGAAATTTAGATTAATTTTTCCAAATAAAACTCCATCAATCTGATTTCGACTGTTGCGAATTGGAACAGCTAAAGTCGCGACAGGCAGACCAATCTTTGTATCAACTTCCACCGAGCTGACATAATTTCGACCATTTTTAAAAGCTTGCAAAAACAAGGGTGAATTAGCTGAGAATAGAGCTAAATTTAAGCGAGATGGGGATACTGGTTCGTAGGGTGACATCGCCTGTATGACTTGCCCCTTGTCGTTAAGAATACCAACCACTTCATAGGCACTGTTGCTATTGACCAATCCTTCTAGGATGCTGCGTTGAGTTTCAGGTGTAAAATCAGTTAAACCGCGCAACTCAGAGAGGTAGTTGAGCTGACGTTGTAAGGTATCGAGATCGGCACTAATTTTGTTGGCTGCTCCTTGCGATAGCTCTTGCTGGAGTAGCCTTGTCTGTTCTGCCTGTTGCCGAAAGCTGAGATAGGTTAAGGTACTTCCCGTTATCAGTACTGTAGAGACAACAATTGAAACCAGACCGTACCGTAGTTGGTTGGCAATAGAAAAGACCTGATTTCGGAACATAGCAGTTTGATTTAGATTCAACGAATAGCCAGCTAAGGCTTTGTTAAAACAGTGGCCAGTGAACAGTGAACTGTTACCAGGTTTCACACTCCGGATACAAGACCCCGAGTGAAACCTACCCTGCAACGATGGTGGGTCTCCTTCCTCCTACTCTCATCCTGGTCACTGGCCACTGGTAACTGCTCACTGTACAAAGATGAGCTACTTGATAAAAAATCCCAGGTCTTCTCCAATGTAAAGTACTTCTTTATTTTCCTGCTTGGCGAAATTTTGAAAAGCCTGATTCCAACCAATATCGTCAAACAGCATGATTCCTCCCTCTCGGAGAACCTGATAAGCTTCATTGCACTCAAACCACATACATTCGTAGGAATGCTCGCTATCGTGAAAGAAGAAATCAATTTTTCCAAGTCGTGTTAAGAGTTCGGGTAATTTTTCCTGGCTTTTCCCTAGCGTTAGCTCCCACCTTGACTTCAAATGTTCTGGAATTACCCATCCCGGTGTTTTGCCTTGAGGAATGACCGCACCACGTTTGCCCTGCCAAAATGTTCCCTCTTCGTAGTTCGTTTCGGCTACTTCAGGAAAATCTATCGAGTAAAGTTTTCCCGTTTGATTGATTGCTATTGCTAGTAATAAAAAGGCAGTGGAAAACCCATTACAAACACCTGTTTCAACCGCTATTTCTGGCTTAAGTTTGCGAACCAGCGAGTAGAGATAGAGTCCTTGTTCAATACCAATATCCGCTAACTCGTAAGCATAACCTCTAGACGTATGACCAATTGTAGTTTTATCAAACTCTTCTGCACGTTCTTTCAGTTCATCTAGAAACCTGCTTTCATATACTTCTTGTTTATATCCCAGCAGTTCTCGTTCATTGGCAAAGAAGTGTTGAGCTAGGTATGGGTCAATCGATGAAGTATCTAACGCTTGCTTTTCAGTTTTTGAACTTTTCACAACAATTAGGCTTAATTCCTAGCAATTCCTCTAACTTAACTCAATCCCTGTTTCCACACCGCATCTTCAACCCAAATCCGCTTGGGCAATAATCCTAAACGAAAGAACGTTTCCGCAATCCGTTGCTGGTCTTCGATTGCTCGATCTTGTATGGGTAACGCTTCGTACCGACGGCTTTGAGTAACCTTTAAAGCAGTTGAGGCGTTCATGCCTGTGCTGGCACTCAGAAGCTTAGCCCCTTCATCGGGATGATTAGTGACCCAAATCCCAGTTTGTCGTGCTTCTTCCATGACAATTTTGACAATGTCATCGTGGTTGTTGGCAAAAGAGCGAGTGGCTAAATAAAAGTTTCGGTCATTCATCAGTCCCTCAGCATTCGTCAGGAGACGAACCGGCATACTGTCTTGCAACTCGGTTAAAAAGGGACTCCAACCCACCCAAACATCGACCTTTCCCTGCTTGAATGCTGCCAGTCCTTCAGGTGGGGGCAAATCGACAAATTCCACATCGTCTAAGGTCAAACCTCCTTTAATCAAGGCTTGAACTAAAAGATATTGACCGGCGGATGCTTTGGTTGCTGTGATTTTCTTCCCTTTTAAGTCAACCAGCGTCCGAATTGGCGAATCTTCCCGCACTAAAATACCGATACTTCCAGGTACTGCTGGATCGTTGGCAAGATAAACAAAAGGCACGCCATTCGCTTGAGCAAAAATCGGCGGTACAACTCCCGCATACCCCATATCAATTTTTCCATCTCCCATCGCGGCTAGGATCGCTCGCCCTGCGGAAAATTCCGTCCACTGAACAGAAATTCCCATGGGGGCTAACCGTTTTTCCAAATTGCCGCTGCCTTTGACATAGAGCAGTGTTCCAAGAGGCTGATGACCGATGCGGATGACTTTAGGCAGAGTTGGGATCGTATTATATTCTGTAGCAATCGATCGCAGCGATCGCTCCGGCGTACAACTTCCCAGCACTACACTCAAACACAAGCTGACAAAAAACAGCCCGAAGCAGGACGCCCAGATACGCAGACGGGGAGACAGGCAGACGGGGAGACTTCCCAGATGTGGCAGCAACCTTCTCCCAGTCCCCCAGTCGCTTAATCCCCTAGTCTGCCTCAACCAACTACTGATGATCGCACCTCTTTAGCAACTGAACATGGCTATATCCAATTTACTCACGCCTTGCGATCGCGTCACGAATCGCTAGCGCCGTGGCTGGTGCTAGGAGAACGCCGTTGCGGTAGTGTCCCGTAGCGAGGAGGACATTGCGATAACCCGGTAGCTGACCGATAACAGGGGCAGGAATTCCTTCCGGACGAGGACGTTTGCCCGACCAAGTGCGAAGAACGGTTGCGTCTGCCAAGGCGGGACAAAAGGTGATAGCCTCCTGTTTGACCTGCTCTAGTAAGGCTGGTTCCGCCACAACATCCCCAGCTTCATTGGGAAACTCAACCGTTGCACCGACCCAATACTCCTGAGTTCCAATTGGCACAATATGAACGTCATTCCCTGTAATTACTGGCTGGAAGTCGGGATGACCTAAAAAGCGATCGAGTCGCAGGTGCAGTGCTTGACCCAACACGGGTCGAATCTCGACGGGTTGCTCTAGTGAAGTCGTGAGCGGCAACGAACCCAATCCGGCTGCGACTACCAACCAATCGATATCTAGTGTAAGACCGTCCGCGTGAATCTGAGT
>DATNPC010001011.1:0-7957 GCA_036703375.1 Allocoleopsis sp. | reverse complement strand
CTCCTTGATTCCAGGTTTTTACAGGCTCAAAAGTAGGAGGGGTATGTAAGGGCTGCTGTTGGGGGTCGAACTGACCAGAAGATTCAAGTCCGGGAAAGGAGCCAAGAGTAATTTTTTCCCAATCAGGAAACAAGCTATCTGCATATTGAACGGTAGGAAGCGTAGGTTGAGAAAGTTGCTGGCTACCAACGAGTGACGCGGGAGGGGTAGTTTGAGCTACTGTTTTTCCTTGGATAAACAGCGTCAAGCCAGAAAGAAACAGGGACAAAGCTAAACCAGTAAGAAAAAAGTATCCCCGGTAAAAAAGAGATGATGGGCGAAGGCGAATCATGTCTATTATTGCGCTTGGGTAGTAGTAAAAAATGGCTACAAGCTGCCAGAGTGTAAGAGCGTTAATCTCTAGCTACCGAGTTAACGTCTATATAAGGTGTCGTAGGGGGAGTCAGAGTTGGCGTTGGAGAAACAGGAATTTCTCTTCTCGGTTCAACATTGGGTAGAGAATTTCTTCCTAATTCAGTAAGCTTGTTGACTATAGGCATAGAAACACCCGAACGAGTCATAGCGGTATTAGAGGGCGTTCCAGTGCCGAGAAGATTGATAAAATTCAAAATTTTTGAATCTAACGGGTCACCGGAACGTAACAAGTTCTGTCGAATGGCTACCTCGCGACCTCTTTGAATGGAAGCAAGATCGATAGAAATAGATTGCGTTGGCTGCTGGCTGGGAACGACTTCAACGGTGTGAAAAGTCGAATTTCCCCGAACCAATCGAAAAACACTAATTTGTCTGGCTCCATCCCGGTTGCGAGTAATTACCGATAAAGTTGTATGGGTTGTTGTTGGCAAACCAGGAAATTTCAAATCATTAATGCGGCGAAGGTGCAAGACATAGGAAGGTGCCGAGCAAGTAACCTCGCGCCCTCTTTGCCCCGAAGATCTCCCTTGCTCCTGCCTCGTCTGAGCCATTACTGCGGACACCAAACAACCGTCAGAATCAAGGGTGAGCCAGCTTGGATTGTCGAGCCACGCATGAACAATAGTGGCGTTCGTGCTAATAAAACTGATGTTGACCCCAGTGCCAGCGGCTAGGGGAATCGTCACAGGTTCAGCTTCCCGCCCTTGGGCTTGTTCCAGAGAGACGGTACGAACTGTTTGAGCAAAGGCTTCGGGATTATTAATCGCAGCCAAAGCAACAGTTAGAGAGAGTGTTGTAACAGCAAGTCTCAAATTCATAGTCGCCCTCAAAGCTCAAACGAATGGGTCACAACAATCTGCACGCTCGTCCCGGCTTCGAGGAACCACAGGTTTTTACGCTGCTGCATATCCTGAATGGCTCGCTCGTTGCGCTTCATGATTTGTTCGAGCACCGGACTAGCACCGCCCTCCAACAAAGCGCCTAAGATATTGGGGTCGCCCGTTGTCGAGGTGGTAGTTTGAGAAACCGTGCCGCCCGAAACTGAGCTTGAAGTTTGCTGCTTGGGGCGATTGAGAATTTCACCGAACTTGCCGAGCGCTCCCAAAACAGCCGTGGAAAGATCCATCGACGCGATCGTGCCGCCGTCGTCGAAATAGCCCTTAGCTATGAGGGGAGACCCTCTTTCACCCGCAAGAACTAAGGCATCTGCTGGCAAGGGTCTTTCCATCCCGGTGTTATCAAGCTGACTAACGGCAACGGCATTCATAACGCCGTTACTGTCGATGCCCCTAACTTCAAAGACCAAACTTGTCTGTGAAGGCATTACAATTTGTCCGGAGGCATCGGTCAAAGCGTCTTTCAGGGTAACGACCACCCTAGAGGGTGTAGCTGGTGAGTCGGCTGGCACGATCGCAGGAGTTGCAAGAACGCCAGTCACCATAGAGCCTGAAGCGGCAACCCGATAAGGAGTGCCATCGAGCAAGCGCTGCTCGGCAAGCTCAGGAGAGACGGCCATTGGTGCTGATTGGGGTGAAGTTTGAGATTGAGAAACGGGGGTGGCTGTAACTTGGCGTTGCTGCCGTTGCTGCGTGGTGTCTCTCTCGATGTTCGCAACAGCACCACTCGGGGTTTCAGTGGTAACTTGGGAATTTTGTTGTGAGTCGGGAGTCGTGGAATAACTCCCCAAAGACGCAAGAGTTTGCCATTGAGTCATGGGATCGACTTGGGGCGTAGCCGGAGTAGCTGCAACCGCCGTGGGAGTTTTCGACGGTTGAGCTTGAACAGTTGAACTGTCAGAAGCTGGTTTTGCGCTTGGCTTTGGCGCACTCGGAGTACTAGCAGCGACTTGAGAAAAAGGAGTAGAAGCAGGCGCACTCTTGAGAGGTTGAGAAGAAGCGACAGGAGCAGGACGCACCGGGGGAGAACTCACTCTAGGTGGGGAGGAAGAATAAGTTCTTGGCCCAGGGGAACTGGCTGAAGTCGTTGCAGCCGCAGTTGTTGGAGTTGGTGAAGTAGCCTTACCGTTAGTTGTTTTCTGTCGTTTTGGATCAGTTGGAGAAACTTCTTGCTTCTTCTGGTTTTTTTTAGCTTCATCAAGTTGCTTTAACTCGTCAGACTGAGAATTTAAGGCAAGCTCAGTTTTAAGTTGCCCTTCTGTGTTTTCCTGTTTTTGCGCTTCAACTGTTGGAGTCGGTGTCGGTGTCGGAGATTTAGCTTTAAGCTCCCCTTTGGGACTCATTATTCCGTTTAGGAGTAATCCAGCTAGTAGAAAAACAACTCCGAGTCCACCAGCAACAAGACCAAACTTGGCAAAAGGACTTTTAGCTACAGTTTTTGGAGTTGCTGACGAGTGAGGGTCGTCAAATAACTCATCATCTCCAAGAACGTTACCCTGAATAACCTCGCCATCGTCATCAGAAGAAACCCCTATTAATTCCGGACGTTCTGAACTTTCAATAGAAGGATGTTCACCGGATTTGTTGTCATCATCGTCATCGTCCAGTCCAACTAATTTAGCCAAGGAGGATCTATCCCATTGGGCTGAAGAATCAGTTGACTCATTGGAGCCTTTGTCGGAAGTATCCTTATCAGGATCAGTTGGATTGTCATTTAAAGCGGACTTTTCTTCTACAAGCATTATTTTGTTACCTGTTTGTCGCCTAAATCTCGCATTGCATAAATTTCTAATCCACTGCTACGAACTCGCTGAACAACAGCAACAATGCCGTCTGCATTTGCTTTGTATTCAGGAGCTTCTACAGCTTGGACGAAAACTTCTTTGTTGAAGGGAATGGTGGTTCCAAGCAGGTCGTTTTGGCTGATAACGTTTAAATTGGCAACAACGTCAATTCGCCATTTACCTTCTTCAATCTTTACGGGTTGAGAAATACTCAAGGGTACAAAAACAACCTGAGTATTGCCAGCAAAAACGGTAGAAGGAGTAAGTTTGCCAACCATTAAAAGGAACTCTTTGCGGAAATCCTCGCTAAGAGTAAAGCCACCCTGATAAGCTGGCGTGGTTATCTTAGCCCGTCGAGTACTGGTAGGAGACTGAATCTCAACTCCTTTATCTTGAACGGTTTGTCCGCCTTGCTGAACGCTTCCCGTCCAAGTCATCAACAAAGATAGAGAATCAGATGTAAATTTTTTTATTACATCCGGAGTTCTATCTTTTGAACCTAAAGGAGCTACAGGTATAGATTCTCCAGTTCCTAGTTGAACCAACGTAGGAGAAGGTTTGACGCTCAGTTTAAAAAAGGAAAGCGATAAGAGTCCAAGCCCAAGAGTAAGAAGAATATGAAGCCCTATGCTTGAAACAACAAAGACTCCCATTAAGTCGCTGTTTGAGAACTTGTTGTTATTTTTTTTAGATTCGAGAAAGCGCAGTCGATACTGCTGCTGAGACTCAGCAGAAGAACTCATGTTGGGTTTACCTATTGAATTAAGAAAGAAGTCGGAAAAATGCTTTTAAGACAAGCGAGTGAATTCGGGATGTTTGACGTTACTTAATCGGTACAATAGAGCGAACCCCAAAGGAGGCTACTGAAGAAAGTCCGTTAAAAACAGCCATGCCTCCACCAGCAGCTAAAGTCAGTGACAAAATTGGAGCTAGAAGACCCGTAGCAAAAGCAAATATCATTGGGTCGTTCTGTCCGGCATTTAAAACTAAAGTGGCAACCAAGCCGCTGATAATATTGAACGAAAGCTTCACCATACCAACCGAGAAAAACCCAGTCAGCCAAGCGAAAATAGATTTTTGACCGATAGGAAGGAGAGAGCCACCGACAGCAAGAGGACCGAGAAGTCCTGTTAGTAACAGGGAAATTTCAACAATCCACTGAAAGGCAATTCCGAATGCAATAAGCCAGCCTCGAACGGCTAACTGAAAGATATTGGTGTTAAATGTCTGACCCAATCCATCCAAAAACTTCTGAAACCCGTTAGATGGACCGTTAGGCAAATTGCCGCCAACTTGTTGAGCTTGAGCTTTGGCTTTATCAAGGCAAGCTTTTTGTTGCTCTGGTTCGACAATTGAGGCGCACTGATTGACCAACGATTCGGCTAAGTCGGCAGCTCCACCCTCGGTAACAACCTGCTTGTAAGCTTCCTTCAGTCGAATTGAACTAGACGTTTGATCCAAAACAGCCTGGTTGGTAGCATTGATTACGTCCCTTAGCTGCAAGGTGCAAGTGGACAGTAATTGCCCCTGATTGGCGAGAAGGGCGCAAACCAGAAGAGGCCAGATAGCTTCAGATAAAGGTGACGCGGTGGAATCATCGGCAAGGGCTTTAGCCCACTGCACAACCCAAATAAGAAGAGTGCCTACGGCAAATAGCAAACCCAAGTTAGCAATAGCGCCGTACAAACCCGCACCCCCGACTCCACCGGCACCAATCACGTCCTGCCACAGTTGATCCATTGCCGAAGCGATCGCCTCGCTAGCGGCTGCGCCATCTTCAGTAATTTTGGAGGCACTCTCACCAGGAGAAGTATTCGATTGAGCCAAAAATAAGGGAAGCTCAAAAAGGAACATAACTGTGTGGAAAGATGGCGTTGAAATGTTTAAGGAATCACGCATATAAGCGTGAGAATTGACTAAAACAAACTGGCTTGAGAGGCAGTACGCAGGTTAGAGTAACCACCGCCAATGGCTTGGTAGTTAGATTGCTGCGTTTGACCATCAACCGTTCGCGAAATATTGGTGAGCTGTTTATTGGTTTGAGCACCCTGTTCGGTTTGCTTGAGAGAGTCAGCCCTCAACCCTCCCAAGACGTTAGAAGTCTCAGCAGTCTGAGAAGCGATACGCTTCATGACGTTTTGAGTGACCTCGTCGCCTTGAGCTTGTTCGGCATATTGGTGGTTGTTTTCAACACTGGTCTGAGTTTGGTCGTAAGCTTTTGCTTGTTGCTTTTGACCGTCTTGACTAAGAACAGCTTCAGAGCTGGCAGTAGCGTTTTGCCGATCCACTTCATTAGCCGCCGTCTCGCCCTTGTATTCGGGAGAGTTGGAATCAAGGGATGCATCTTTAGACTTTTCCCTGGCTTTGGTAGAATCAGCTAAACCCAGATCGCCCATAAGCCCATCAGTAACGCCTTTGAACTCCTCTCCGAGGGAGCCGATCGTTTCAGAGAACTTATCGGCGTACTGCTGAACGGCTTTGAGTTGATTGTTGAACCAGTCAGTGAGGCTCGATATTGGATCGGAGTTACCGCCACTGGGTGCGGCCTGAGCTGGAGCGCCCATAACTCCTAACAACAGAACAGAAGCGACAATGCCCGTTTTTACGCTCACCAAGAAGGAAAGTTTTTTCTTGTTCATACGAGAAGTTGCGTTGCAAAAAATGCGATAGTTTTGTTACAAGTAACCGCGCCCTCCGGGAAGGCGCTTCCTGTGCTGGAAGTGGTTCCAGCACCCAGCGTCCTTCTTCCTCGTGCCGAGGAGACCTAAGCGTGGGAAAGCGTCGGTTAAGACGCGCGAATCGAAGCAACTAGCTCTTGGGCAAACGTGTTCAGCCCAACAAACTTGTCGGAATGGCGACGCATTGCGTCCGTCCGAGCCTGCTGCTCATTGGGGTTATTCGCGACAGCCGCTAGCAGCCCAAAAGCCGGATAAAAACGAGCCTGAGTAAAAGTACCCATGTCATCAACCAGCCATTGGGAGTAGATGGACTCTTTCTTGGGGAAAAAGCTTTCGGAAGCGTTGCGAGAGATAATCTCACGGGGATATTTGAGAATATCCACGAAGGCATCTACCGCAGTCGCCTGAATGCGTCCGACCAAACGAGTGGTCATGTTGGCGAAAATTTTGGCTCCGCCTGCGCTATTGGCGATACTGATCGGCTCTTGGGCAGAAAGAATGACGCGCACCCCGGCTTTAGCACCGTTGGCACACAGTCGCCCCACCAATTGACTGATAGAGCCATATTCAAAAAGGATTGGTGACTCATCTATAAAGAAGATGCTCGCCGGGAATGCAAGCGCCCTACGCAGCGCTGCCGAGTAAGCGCTCAAGGAGAGAACCGCCGCGTCTTCGTCGTTACTGAGATTCGCCAGTGCAAACACCAGTAGCTGAGAGTCAGCACGGAAAGTACTGGGGCGGGAAATCGACTTACCCACCCGCGAAGTGAGCCAGAAATTGAGGCGCAGCTTGATTTGCTGCATTGCCGTTTTGATGTCATCACTGACTCCATCCATATGTAGGCGCTCGTAGGAGCAATACCCCAAAAAGTCGTGCAGCGTAGGCATCGTGAGCCAAAACTCACTGCCAAATCCCCCAACAAATGCCTGAGCGTAGCGATCGCGAATCAAGTCATCGCTAAAGAAAGCGTCCACCGCCAGCGTCAGGATGCTTCGCACCGTATCGGAGAAAGCTCGCTCGGCGGCGGTATCGCCGCCCTTGGCACCGACCACCATCGTCATGAGAGCTTGGATGAGAAAATCCTTGTAGTCCTCAAGACGCTCCTTTTGTTGGTCGGCGGGCAACATTGAAAGGTCGGGCAGCTCGAACAGATTGCTCGACTCTTTGCTGATGTTGAAATACGAACCGCGATCGCCCATAAAGTGGGTGTAATCGGTGAACGTACTAGACCCATCGGGCTTGGGATAGTCCATACAGACGACAGGCATCCCGTAAGCGAGAGCCTGGGTGAGAATCCCTCCCGCCAAAACGCTCTTACCAGAACGGGTGGTTCCAAACAGCATCAAGTTTTTGTGCTTGGTGTAGAGGTCGATGTAAATCGGACTTCCACCCTCTGCCGCAATCAATTCCAATCCGGTCGAATCGGAAGTACGCGGCATCACAATTGGCATGAGTCCGGGAACTTCACCGTTCAAATAGGTCTGACGGCGATTGAAGGGCTTGGCTAAGAGCCGCTGCCAGCAGATAGGAAATGTCTGCATCCAAATGAGCCAGGGATATTCCTCTTCCCTCACCACCCAAGCCGGACGCAGAAATAGAGACGAGAGATAATTGCAAGCATCGTCCAGGGCATTGCACGACTTGCGATGAACCAGGAAAACAACGCTTGTGTAGAACGGAACGGCTCCCTCGTAAAGAGCTTCTTGCGCTTCTACACCTTTTTTGATGTTGAGCTGTGCCTTGACATCGATGGAGTTCCCCTGCGATGCAATAGCCGTAGCTGTATTCGCCTGTTTGGTCAGGCGCTGCATATTGCTTTTGACTATCGCTTCGTTAGCTCTAGTCAACTGGCAAAAAACCTCAGTGTCGTAAACTTTCTCTTTCGATAAAACCTCCCAGATGTAACGAAGTTGAGATTCCTTTCCAATCCAGCCCCCCGGCTTATCGACAAAGGGCATGACTCCGACATATTTGCCGTTAGCGTGTACCCAGCGGCGATCGGTGACGGGCAGATCCCCTTCAGCCAAAAGCGTCAAAGGAGACATTTCACTACGCACTTCTTCGCGCAAGCCGTTTTCAGTAAGAACCAAGACTTGGGGAACATCAATTGGCTGGGTTTGGTTCAGGCGATACCAAAGAAGTTCCCAAAGCTCGGTATCGTTGAGGACTCTTAAGTTAAGCCCCA
>DATNPC010001010.1:0-6204 GCA_036703375.1 Allocoleopsis sp. | reverse complement strand
GCCCATGAAAGAAACCTTCACAATGAAGGAACGAAAATTTTTATCTGTTCTGCCGTCTGCCTTATTTTCAACCTAGTGCAAGAAGGCAGACGGCACAGGGCAGAGGGCAGAAGGCAAGAAAGCTTGTATAGTAAGCTTTTTAATCTTTTTCAACTAGATAATTATTTCTGCCGCGCTGCACTAGTGCAAGAAGGCAGACGGCACAGGGCAGAGGGCAGAAGGCAAGAAAGCTTGTACAGTAAGCTTTTTACCCTTTTTCAACTGGACAGTTATTTCTGCCGCGCTGCACTAGATGCATATCAGCTGATGCAAGTTGAACTAACAAAAGTTTACAAACCGATCTATCTCAGCAATTAAGCGTATAAGCACTCGGCCATATTGCGTAAAATAGGGCAAATCGATAAATAATATAAAAATATTCACTACAATCTTAATTGTAGAGACAAAAAAATGGGTCAAATTAACCCGATTGAAGGTAATACTGATTAGGGTGCATTAAGCACTGAATAGCATCAAACTTATAGCATTTTATGAGGAAAAAGCGAGGTGTAGCAACGTTGTGATTTGATTGCTATCTATCGCTATAACTCCATCAGTTTCATCGGAAGTCCCGAGCTACTGAGCTAAGCTAAAGGTTAGCTGATTTCTTGACATACTAATGTCGAGAATTTTAAAAAGATTGAGCTTCCACCTCCGCAGTTTTCTTGTGGTTGGTTTGCTTCTGGTGAGCGCTGCATTACTTGACCCTCATTGAACCGATATCACCAGCGATCGCTCTGTAACAATCGTGCTAGTAACCGCCCAAATCAAAAAGACTCCTTCTGTTGAGCGCCTAGTTCAGCTTTGGGGAGAGCGCTATACTCCGGACTTGTCCTCTTTCTCGTCAGCTCAACATGAGTGGACAGCCTTAGAAGAATTGCTGCTAGCAGCTTTGCCATTCAGCAGAGCTGTAACAGCGATCAAACTCCAGGAGCGTTTAATCCAAATCAAATGCCAGATGGCAGGGATACAAACGAAATCCCTGTATGCTTATATTCCTAATATTGTCAGCTTAACGGCTGCAGAGAGATTAAATTACTTCGCCTTCCTGGTTTATAAGCAGGTTATAGAACTTTACCCGCACTCATCGCTAACCCTTACCTCACGCACAGCGACATCCTTGAAAGTTGGGGGTGATGCACAGCACGAGCCTTTTTTGTCATTGAGCATGCCACACATAAACGAGTTAGCACAGGCTCTCGAACCCGTATTGCTGGAGTATCAGGAGCAATACATCGAATCAAAAGACTGGCGCACGCTGGGTTTTATCACAACACTGCTGAACTTCAGTTCTCAGTTAATGCTCGAAACGCTCACCCATCCTGAGCGAATCCTGATTACTCCCTTTTTCAAATTTATTGAAGAACAAGTGGCTCTCCCCTGGCAGCGAGTCTGTGCGGCGGCCGCGTCTCATCCGCTAAGTAGCCCTGCCTTTACCCTGGTCGAGCAAATGTTGCCACAAAGTCAAGACATTGCCGAAACCGTTTATCTCCGACTGGCTCACTGCCATTCCGATCATCGTAGCCGGAGAGGAGGGTTAAGTCATCCTGGTATTCGACACTCTACGATTCGCGATCTGGAGATGTTCCAAGCCTACCTCTGGTTATGTGTTTTAGAGGACAGTCTAGTTCCCGTGGAACAGGAACTGGTTGAGTTGTGCGTAATGGTGATGACGGGGGTAGGTGTCTCTTGGGAACTCATCCAACAGTTCATTCAAGTCTTATTCGATGAAGTACTCGATCGCGTCTCATCAGAGCAAAAGTGTCTCTTGCTGCCTTACACTCAAGAAATGCTAAAAGCGTTCAAAAAGGAGCAAGTGCGCTTTGAAGATAGTGCCAAACACTTTCGATCGTCATCTAGTGGTAAAAGCGTTTTTCCACGAGACCCAGCCTTTTTCTGTCCTATCTCATAAAGCCGGAGCGATCGCACCCGGATTTTTCGCCACACGTTTGTATATCTAGGGGTGACGTATCCTTGCTCGACTCTAAGCCGACTGTAATCTCCAAATCGAACCAACATCCACCGCACCGCTTGAAGGAAATGCTTGTTGGAAAAACGCTGCGTAATCGCTACAAAATTATCAAACAGCTGGGAAGCGGTGGATGTAGTGAAACATACATAGCCGAAGATTGGGATTTACCGAACCATCCTCAGTGCGTGGTCAAGCGATGGAAAATCAAGGCTGACTCTGAAGCATTACAGCTTGCCAGACGCCGCTTCGACACAACGGCGCAAGTCTTGCATCAACTCGGCAACGATTACGACCAAATCCCACGCATCCTGGCTTACTTCGAGCAAGACCGGGACTTCTATTTAGTTGAAGAATTTATCGATGGACATGACCTCTCGAAGGAACTGACGTCAGGTAAACGATTGGGCGAAAAGGAGGTCATTCAACTCCTACAGGAGATTCTCGACGTTTTAGTCTATCTCCATCAGCAGCATGTGATTCATCGCAATCTCAAGCCGGAAAACTTAATTCGACGCCGCAAAGATAAAAAGATTGTGCCGATCGCGATTGGTACAGTTAAGACCATCGCTAACTCGAATAATAATGGTCACAGACAATCGAGTGAGATTGTCTCCCTCGATACTCCTGACTATATGCCGCTCGAACAGCGCCTAGGGCATCCTCAGTTATGTAGCGATGTTTATGCCGTTGGCACGATTGGGATTCAAGCACTCACGGGGTTACAGCCTCACGAATTCCCACAAGACCCCAAAACCTGTGAGATTGCTTGGCGCGAGCGCGTGCGAGTGAGCAACCAATTAGCAGATATTTTAACCACAATGATGCGCTACGACTCCAACCAGCGTTACCAGTCGGCAGTGACAGCCTTACAAGCGCTCCAGCGACTACAAACCCAATCCCCTCCTTGGAAAATCATAGTCGGATTGGGAGTAGTAGCGGTTGCCGCGATCGCTTTCGTCAAACTTCTTCCCTCTCACACGTCAACTGAGACGAAACCTGCACAAAGAGCTTCCCTTGTCAAGAGAACGTCCCGGATTGCTCTCGTCAAGAAAATCCCCGCTCATGCTCAAGGGATTTCATCAATGGCGATCGCTTCCGATGGGCAAACTCTAGCGACGGGAAGTTTTGATAAAACAATTAAACTTTGGAACTTGCAAACGGGGCAAGAACTCCAGACATTTCGCGGACATTCCGGACGAATTCTGTCAGTTGCGATCGCTCCTAAACAACCCATACTTGCTACTGGCAGCGATGACAAGACGATAAAACTCTGGAATCTCAAAACCGGGAAAGAGATTCGCTCGTTTTCAGGGAATTTAGGTTGGGTTTATGCTCTGGCTTTCAGTCCCGATGGGAAAACATTAGTTAGTGGCAGCGATAATAAGACGATTAAACTTTGGAATCTGGGAACTAAAGAACCGCCTCGTAATCTCTTGGGCCACTCAGGTTTAATTCGATCGTTTGCGTTTAGCGCAGACGGGCAACTTCTCGTGAGTAGTAGTGCGGACAAGACGGTTAAGATTTGGAATCTCAAGACTGGCAAACTTCTGCACAATCTTGCCCAACATTCCAACTGGGTTAATTCTACTGCTATTAGTCCCGACGGGCAGTCGATCGCCAGTGGTAGTAGTGACAAAACAATTAAACTTTGGAATCTCCAAACTGGAAAACTACTCCGCAACTTACAGGGGCATACATCCGGTGTTTCATCCGTTGCCTTCAGTCCTAACGGGCAATTTCTAGTTAGCGGTAGCAGCGACAACACGATTAAGTTGTGGAATTGGCAGACTGGAGAAGCGATCGATACGCTCAATGCATGTACCAAGGGCGTTTCATCCGTTGCCTTCAGTCGAGATGGAAAAACCCTGGTGAGTAGCTGTTGGGATAATGCGATCGCGACTTGGCGAGTGTCTCCGTAAGAAGGTACTTGGACGCTGTAGCCGTCGATTCTGTTTTCTCCAAAATCTCTTTGCGCTCCAGTTTTGCAACACGGCTTTGTCTTGCGCTGCGGGAGTTTCCTCTTGGGCGAGACGCTAGAGGAGATTGCGATCGCGATTGCCAAATCTTGCTTCTTTTCACCGGCTTGTCGCCTGAGCTAGCTTAGACGAAATCTTAATTGAGGCGAGACACTTATGGATATTGCATTGTTAGTAAAAATATTAACTCCTTGTTTGCCGTTTTTGATGGGGCTGGGACAGAAGGCGGCAGAGAAAGGGGCGGAAAAGCTGGGTGAGAAGGGAGTAGAAGAGCTGTTGCCCCAGGCGAGAAAGATTTGGGAAAAGCTGCATCCCAAGGTGGAAGCAAAGCCAGCAGCTAAGGAAGCTGCCGAGGATGTGGCAAAGAGTCCTGATGATGCCGATGCAGTGGCGGCGTTGCGGCAGCAGTTGAAGAAGATTTTGGAAGCCCCGGAGAATGCGGGATTGGTGGCGGAAATTGAGGAGATTTTGGCAGAGGCTAAGTCTCAGGGATTGTCGGAGATTCAGGTGCAGCAGACGGTAACTGGGAGTCAAAACCAGGTGGTTGGTGGTAGGGTGGACGGTTCAATCAGCTATCAGGGCGGGGTAATCAATTAGGCGCAGGGCTGGTAATGCTGGATTTAGCCCCCCTAACCCCCCAACTTTGGGGGGAACCGGACGTTCAAAGTCCCCCAGAATTGGGGGATTTAGGGGGCAAAAAAGACTGGTGAATTTGGCGTTAGCACTGGTGAAGTCAGATGGCAAACCGAACTGAATCCGATCTTCCAGAGGATGATTCCTTGCAGTCTGAAGAAAAAGACAGCCCCAAACATTCCGGCGCGATGCCTACGGATGCGGAAGTCTCGCGAGTACTCAAGGTTAAGCAGAAGGTAACGGGAAACCAAAACCTAATCTTTGCTGGGGTAGCGAATGCCCCGGTTAATTACACCGTCAACCAACAGCCAGGGCAACCGTCGCCCCATCGCCTGCCGCAAGACATTGCCGACTTCACGGGGCGGACAGACTACATTCAGGACATCGAGGCAGCGTTGCAGCAGGGTAAGATTGTGGCGGTGAATGGCATGGGTGGGGTGGGCAAGTCTGCCCTAGCAATTCATGTGGGGCATCGGCTCACCCCACAGTTTCCCGATGCCCAACTGTATATCGATTTGCTCGGACAGTCAGAGTTTCCCTTAGAACCGCAGCAGGTGCTGATTCAGTTTTTGCAGGCGCTGACGGGGCGGGATGAGTCGCAGTTGCCGACAGATTTAGACGGCTTGGCGGGGCTGTATCGCTCGGTTCTATCCCAGCAAAAGGCACTGATTGTGTTGGATAATGCGCGGGATAAGTTGCAGATTCAGCCCTTGTTGCCGGGTAGTGCGTCTTGTGGAGCGATCGTTACCAGTCGTCAGCCTTTGGGCAGTTTGCAGGGGGCGCAGTTGCTCAAGCTGGAAGCGATGTCGCCGGAAGAGGGGCTGGATTACCTGAAGCAGCAGCTTGGTTTGGTGCGGGTGGAGGCGGAATTAATAGCAGCACAGGAGATTGTTGAGTTGTGCGGAAGGTTGCCGTTGGCGCTAGCCATTGCAGGTGGGGCGTTGAAAGAAGAAACCACTTGGACGCTGACGAACTATGGGACGCGGTTGCGGGATGAGCAGCAACGGCTGGAGCGATTGCAGTTGGATGATTTGAGTGTGCGGGCGAGTTTTAATTTGAGTTACGCACGGCTAGCGGAAACCGAACGGCAGCTCTTTACAGCGGCGGGGTGTTTGCCGGGAGTGGACTTTGGGGAAGCGGTGGCGGCGGCGGTGATGAAGTGGGAGACAGAAACCACCCAGGAGATGCTGCGGCGGTTGGTGCGAGTGCGGGTGTTGGAGGCGCGGGAACGGGGTCGCTACCAATTTCATGACTTGATGCGGCTGTTTGCGCGGGACAAGCTAGAGGCAACGGAGCAGGAAACTACCCTAGGACGGGCGTTGGATTGGTATTGCGAGGGGGCAGACTTTTGGAGCAATGGGCTGAACCCAGTGCGGTGTCGGCAGTTGGCGGAGAAATTGGCAGCAGAAAGCGAACATTCGCCGGAAGAAGATGAGCAAGCCTTACCCAGGATAGCCCTGGATTGGTTTGAGGCGGAGCAGGGTAACTGGGTGGATGTGGTGCAGCAGTTGCAAGGGCTAGAGCGTGGGGATGGAGCCGTGGCACTGGCAAAAAAGCTAGTTCCCTTTTTTAGTCTACGCAGCC
>DATNPC010001009.1:0-3102 GCA_036703375.1 Allocoleopsis sp. | reverse complement strand
AATATTCTAGTTTTTAGCCTATGCGTGAGAGCATGAGGAGCTGTTATGAGAGAGGAAAAGAGCAGATGACGGATTATATTGACAATATTACGGTAAAGTTTTCGGATATCTTGAGTTCTGAGCTTAAATATTTTTATAAAGCAGATTTTTGCGTTGGTTTTTTCACACTAGGTGGATGGGATAAAATCAAGCAGCATTTTCCGACAAGATATAACTGGGAGTCTTCATGCGATTGTCGAATATTGGTTGGCAAGCCGCAGTCGAACTATAGAACTCTCATAGACCAACTTACAACTGTCGAATCAAGAAATGATGAGAAACTTTTAACTTCATTAAAAGAAGCTTTGAGATCAGGAGGACTAAAAATCAAGTACTCACCAAGAAAAAGTATACACTCTAAAGTTTATATAATCCGAAAAGACTCGACTTTGGTTGAACGCTATGAGGATAAACCTGAATCCTTCTACTACGATATAGCCTTCTTGGGAAGCAGCAATCTGACTTATTACGGACTAGTTCATAACATAGAACTCAATAAGAAGATAACGAGTAAACCAGAAATAATACAGCTACAAGCTTGGTTTGATGAATTATGGAAAGAACCCACTCTCATCGATATATCTGAAGAGTTAGCCTGGAGTGACTTAAAATATAACTCTACAGTCATAGATTTTGCCCTACTTGGAGCATTTTTAGAGGAATCTAGTTTAAGCTATTTGGTAGGGGATAAGGGCGAAATTTACGAGATTCCAGAGCCTTACTTGTACGATAAAAAGGGGCTAGAGTCTCTTAACCCAGGATTTGAAGAGGTTGTTTCTGAATTGATCAGCCATGTAGGACTGGAACACCTGCATATTCCAGAAAATCCTGAAGAAGGTCGCTGGATAGATGAAGCTCCTGATTGGTTTGGAATGTCTTTATACCAAATAGCAATGTTTTGTCAGCGAAATCCAGACTACTGGTACGATAAATTCATGAGCGATCTTATGCAAAGTTACATGAGGTCAAATTATGATTGAATGCCTATACAGCCCTTGAAAAACTGTAAGGTCTCGGTCAAGCGATAACAACAAAAAATGCCAGTGTTTCCTACCTCTATAATCCTCCATCCCAACCCGCTTAGTATAGAAGGAGCATAGCCAATCCAAGCTGACTACTAATTTTCAGCTCTCTAGACAACGAACAAACAACAATGGCTGAACTAACCATCCAAGTACCAGATGAACTGGCTCAACGTTTAGAACCATTTCGCGATCGCCTTCCTGAACTGCTAACCCATGTATTAGGATCCATCCTCCCCAGCACCTCTTCAACAGAATTGCTCTCATCTATTACGAACCCCACAGATGCTCCTGTTGCCTATGCCGAAGTGCTAGACTTTCTTATCACCCGCCCTACCCCTCAAGAAATCGTTGCCTTTAAAGTGTCCGCAGAAGCTCAAGAACGTATCTACACCCTGCTGGATAAAAACCGAGAAGGAACGCTGACGGAAACTGAAGCGGCAGAACTCGATCTGTACGAGCAGCTAGAGCATATGATGATTTTGCTCAAAGCCAAAGCTCATGCCTTAATCCGATAAATGAGTGTTCCCTCAATTCCCTCTTCCCTACGTCAGTTAGTAATTGAGCGATCGCAGGGAAAATGTGAGTATTGTCTCATCCACCAAGATGATTCAATTTATAGCCACGAAGTCGATCACATCATTGCCAAAAAACACGGCGGTCAAACCGTATCCGAAAATCTTGCCCTATCTTGCTTATCGTGTAACCGTCACAAAGGCTCCGACCTAACAACCTTTGACCCACTTAGTAACGAAATTGTTCCTTTATTCCACCCACGTCGTCAAACTTGGTCTGAGCATTTCAGCTTAGACGGAACTCTCATTCTTGGTATCACACCAACAGGCAGGGCTACAGTTCTTTTACTGAAGCTAAATGCCCCGACGCGTTTGGTCTATCGTCAAGTACTAATTGCCCAAGGACGATATCCGTAAGAGAGTCTACTCGTTATATTCATATTCTGCACATTTAACCGACTGCAAAGCCTGTATAAGGTCTAAAAAATTCATTCTACTGTGAGCTTGAGATCGGTGATTCGGAGCGATCGCGTCTTATCCACTGCTTCCCAATTGCTGTAGGAGCTAAAGCCGCTCAAGTGCGATCGCGGTTCCCCCACCAGTGCCATGGCAGAGCGATGCTATACCTAAGGTTGGGTAGTTGTAGGGGCTGAGGGGAACGAGCGCTCTATTTAGGGGGTAATTATTAGGACTGCTACCCAAGACAAGTTTACCCAGACCAGTCTGTCGATAGCCGGTCTTTCAATTCAGCTTCGCTTTCATCATCTGCATACTAATTTAGACGCATAACCTTGTGCATCATTCTGGCTTGGGTAAGTCCAGATAGGGAATTCTCCCATGAGCATAGTAACGACGATAGAGCAGTTCTAACTTACCGCCATACTCCTGAATTAATGCTAACTGACGCCGATACAGTCCGCGAAAAATGTTGGCAAACAGCAGTGTCACAATTGCCACGCATAGCCCAGCTACTGTAGAGACTAACGCTTCACTGATACCACCTGTGACGCCTGCGGTTTTACTCCCGCCAATATCACCTAACCGGAGAGATGAAAAAGCTTGCATTAACCCAAGAATGGTTCCCAAAAGACCTAGTAGAGGAGACGTGCCGATGATAGTCTCAAACACTGTGCTGAAGCGGTTAAGGATAGGCAACTCAGCTTGAGCTGCACTTTCTAGCGCCAGTTGAAATTCTTCTGGGGTGGGCTGTTCTAATTCCAAAGCGGCTAGAAAAATTCGCGCCATGGGTAAGTCGCTATTTTTTTCTAGCTTGAGAAAGGCTGAGTTGGGATCGCGCGGGTAGAGATAGAGAATTTCTTTAACTAAGCGTTTTTGACGGCTTGTCACTCCTTGCCAAAAGACAATGCGCTCTAAGATGAGGGCAATCGCTAGGAGAGAAAACGCTAGTAGGGGAAACATTACCACCCCACCCGCAGCAAAGAGAGCACTGATTGACATTAGGTGCTTTCAACTTAGGAGTTATTCGGGATGCGTTCAATTTGGGCGTAGCCACTGAAAATGAGCCT
>DATNPC010001008.1:0-6013 GCA_036703375.1 Allocoleopsis sp. | reverse complement strand
TCTGCCTTCTGCCTTCTGCCTAAACTTTTTAGCCGTTTAAGCGCTCCACAAACTCAGCCACAACAGCCACAAATTCAGACGCTGACTCATAGGGCAAAATATTACGACCGGGAATTTGACGCGCTTCACCTTGAGGTAGGTGCTTGAGATACTCAGCTACTCGTTCCTCCGGTGCCTCCCCTCGCCCTGTCCTGCTAATGCTCGATGCCTGCTTGCCCACTACTACTAGCGTAGGTTGAGCGATAGATCCGATCGCATTTTCATAATTTTGTCGCCAAAACCCAGCCAGAAAGGAAAAAACCGCGTAACGGCTGGCGGGATTGACGGCCCCCTGCTCTAGAGTATCTAGCCATTGAGCATCAACTTCAGTATCATTTGCAAACAATTGGCGATCGGAAAACGATCGCAAAAATTGACGGCGACGAGCATAGCGATAGAAAGCACTACCTATTGGAGAATCGAATACATTCCAAAGCAACTTTTGCTGCCAAATCGGTGTCTTTTTCGTCATCAATTGCCAAGTGGGAGGACCAGCGAGAACAATCCCTTTAATGTAATTTGGCTCAGCTTGTTGTTTGAGGAGGGCGAGCGTCACGACTAACTCAACCCCTTGCGAAAATACAATTACAGGTTTTTTCACCACTGTCTGCAAAAAGTATTGCAACTGCTCGGCCCAATCTTCAGGAGTATAAGCCGCTCGCGGCATCTCGCTCTCGCCACATCCCAACAAATCCGGGTTGTAAATCGGATTTTTATGACCCTTTTGAAGCCACTCGCGACAAAAGCGATGCCAAAAGTATCGCGATAACCCCACACCGATTGGGTGCAGTAATAACAGAGGCGTGTCACCTTCAGTCGTTTCCACACTGGAGGGATAGCATTCATATGCACAACGATAGCTCTGCCAGGTGTAAAACTGCGAGGGAGGGAATGATACTGATAGTTGTTCCGTCTCAAGCGAACAATGATTCATGGCAGCCTCATTCTCTTACCTCTGCGTTTTCTGTATTCTCTGTAGCTCTTTAAAAAAGCTCTCTTACCAATCCAATAGGACTTTGATATGCCTTCTTTACTAGTCTAAATCTATCTATCAGTCATTTAAAGACTTCATGAAGTTTACGAGACTGTATTGCTGCTATCAGATCCTTGAAATACTATGTAATAGGTAATACGAGTGAGTACTTTGGTATTACAGAGACAACACTATTGCCTAAAAAAATAAGCGTTAAGTGAGAGCTTAATTCTACATCTTCAGATGGGACTTGTTTGTCGTTCCTTGTATCGGAACCTACCAAGCTGGTAGCCAACGAGATAGAGTCCAAAATTAGCGATCGCAGCGGCTCAGTCGATACTGAAAACTAGGCTAGTACAGAACTCAAACTGTCCTGTAGATACTCAGTCAACTGGCAATTTTTCCTAGTGCAGCGTCCAAAGTATACAAGCAAAGAGATTCAGAGTCGATCTGCACGAGTTGCAATTTCGGCTTACTCTAGTCAACATAGCAGCTCCACTCAGGAAAATACCCAGAAAAGATGACTTAGAAGTTTTGTATAGAAAAGCTTGCTGAATGCTTGCTAGGCTGAGGGGATTCTAGGAGCGCCCAATTCTTCGGACTCAAGCGAGTTCTCCACTAAGCCCATGCGCCTATCTTCAGTTCTGTCTGCTCAGAATGAACAGCGACTGATGCTGTGGTGTGATCTCCAAAAATCGGTTTATCGGTGTTAAGAATTTCCAAAAGAATCCTGAAGCTTTCTGCATCTAGATCGATCGTGCGTTCTCTGTCGCCGTCAAAGTAAGTAAACCAGAAGTGACCTTTGTTATCCTGAGGTCTCCATAACGCCTGATAGCTAGTAATCCGTTTCATTTGCATTTTTTGCGTCCTTTCCTAACACCTCTAGTCTCTTCTCTCGCGTGTATACTTATGTGTAGATATTATAAATTATTATAATAAACCCTTAAAGATACTGCAAAGTCTTTCTAAAGTTTTTACAATACAGCTCTTTAATGTATCACCTCCACCGTCAGCTTCGGCTTTGACCAGCTCAATCTAGTTTATAAGTAGGGAGACGATATTAACTATAGAACGATTTTTGAAGATTCGATAAATAAAGTTTAATAGAATTGGCTACCGCTGGTCAGACCTCAGAAAAGCAAACGTCCAAGTAATACAAGTTATACACTGTACGCTTTAGCTCGTGGGATTTTACACTTGAGAGCAGAAAACAATCAATGCTAGCCCTCTTGACTTTAAAAGTTTAATTGCTATTGGGGCAAAAAAACATGTATTATTGTGGGCAATTTGGGAAAGCGGTATCGTACAAAATACGAACGAATTAGCTGTTAATTTCTGTAGCGATCGCGGCAATTCGTTCTAAGCTCGTACAACACCGGGAAACTCTCTGAGAACTTTACTGGATAGAAAGGTTGCTATCTATACACTTTTGGAACGCGCCTGAGACAATGGCGAACCTTGCCAGAAAGGCATTCGGGTATTTTGGCTTTATGCCCATGCACCAACTTTAATGTCAGTTGGTTGCGAATGCACGGCGACAGCACAGGTAATGTGATCGCCAAAAATCGGCTTATCGGTGTCAAGAAGTTTCATCATTGTTCGGAAGCTTTCTGCATCCAAATCTCTTGTACGTTCTCGATCGCCATCGAAATAAGTAAACCAAAAGTGACCTTTATTTTCTTGCGGTTTCCATAGTGCCTGGTAGCTAGTAATCCGCCGCATCATCTCTGGTCTTTTTTCAGACTTGCTCGGTGTCATGGTCATAGATACCTTGTAGTGTCCTACTGTGCAATTGTAAAGTTTAGTTAAAAACTCTTAACCAGCATTATAATGTAAGCAAAGTGTGTTTTAGGTCGGACTCTGCACTTTTCCCAGGTAGAATTCTATTCTAAGTCCAACTATTTAGATACTGACTCTCGAAATTAGCAGGATTGCAGCTGTTTTTGGAGACTCACGGACTGCCTTCTAGAGTGACCACTGGGGAAGTAGCATTAGCATTGGCTGAGACAGGCTAGGTGGAAGCTGGGAACGACAGCCCCGATTGTATACGTTCCATTTAGTCAACCAGGCATTAGTAATTCAACACCTTGACACATCAACAGTAGAACACTGGCATCTCGGTGCCTTCAGCCATTTAGCGGAATCCATCTCCGCACAATGGCTGAAATCAGGTATTGTGCTTGACAAAAACTTAGACTTATAGAATGTCGGTAGGGACAGAGAAAACAGTTGTCTGGTAAGTGTAATCATAGGTTCTCTCACAGGGCATGGGCAATGTTAGGATGGCATTTGCCGAATCTGGTGAGGTCTTGATGGCAGAAACACTTTTCTTTAATGCTTTACGTGCAGCCATTGATGAAGAAATGGCACGCGATGAAACTGTATTCGTTCTTGGTGAAGATGTAGGTCACTACGGCGGGTCTTACAAAGTCACCAAAGATTTATACAAAAAATATGGGGATCTGCGGGTTCTCGATACCCCGATCGCAGAAAATAGCTTCACAGGCTTAGCCGTGGGTGCTGCAATGACGGGTTTGCGACCCATTATTGAAGGGATGAACATGGGCTTTTTGCTCCTTGCCTTCAACCAAATCTCGAATAATGCGATGCTACGCTACACGTCTGGCGGTAACTTCAAAGTTCCGATGGTGATTCGCGGACCGGGTGGTGTGGGACGGCAACTCGGGGCCGAACACTCCCAACGATTAGAAGCCTACTTTCAGGCCGTACCCGGTCTAAAAATCGTTGCTTGCTCGACTCCTTATAATGCGAAAGGCTTACTCAAATCAGCTATTCGCGACAACAATCCAGTGTTGTTCTTTGAACACGTCCTTCTCTATAACTTAAAGGAAGATCTACCCGAACAAGAGTATCTTCTCCCGCTCGATAAAGCGGAAGTAGTCCGAACTGGCAAGGACGTTACCATTCTCACCTACTCTCGGATGCGTCACCATGTCATGCAAGCGGCGAAGCAACTGGAAAAAGAGGGGTTTGACCCAGAGGTTATCGACCTAATTTCGTTGAAGCCCCTAGACTTTGAGACGATTGGTGCCTCCATTCGCAAAACCCACCGGGTGATTGTTGTGGAAGAGTGCATGAAGACGGGTGGGATTGGGGCAGAAGTAATCGCGTCAATTAACGATCGCTTGTTTGATGAGTTAGATGCGCCCGTGCTGAGACTGTCCTCTCAGGATATTCCAACCCCTTACAACGGTACCCTGGAAAACCTAACCATCGTACAACCGGCACAAATTGTCGAGGCTGTACAAAAAATGGTGGCACTGCGGGTTTAGGTCAGCTATCTTTAAATTCTTTAGAACGCTGACTGACTAATTGAGGCAACGTTGTTCAACGACAGTGGCTCATGTTAGCTCCTAATCGATGTCATGCAAGAGCTCGCCCGCCGCTAGCTACTTCGATCGTCGAACCAGGGACTTTGCCATTGTCAAAACAGATTATCATATCATTTGTGGCGGCGGGTCGTAAGTATGCAAAGACAGCGTTCAATATTAGCTTTAATTCTGGTGCTCGTAATCGCAGCGATCGTGGTGCTAGTGAAGATTCCCATCGCACTAGGACTGGACTTGCAGGGAGGAGCACAACTGACAATTCAGGTCAAGACAACCAAAGATGTTCCCAAAATCACATCCCAACAATTAGAAGATGTTCTGAGCGTGATTGAAAATCGCGTGAACGGTCTTGGGGTGTCAGAACCTGTAGTGCAAACGGTTGGTTCCGACCAAATCTTGGTGCAATTACCAGGGGTGAATGACCCACAACAAGCGGAACGGGTGCTAGGGGGTACGGCACAGCTAGAATTTCGCGAGCAAAACCCAGGAACTGAGGCGCAGTTGCAGATCGAGCAACAAGTGCGGCAGGAACTGAAACTCAAACAGGAGCAGTTGAGGAAAAGTGGCGATGAAAAAGCGCTAGCGGAAAACCAAGCTGCCCTTGCTCGTAGTGATGAAGCCATCTCAAAACTGTTTGGACCTCCAGAACTAACGGGTAAAAACCTGAAAGATGCTCGACCTGAACCCGTTCAAGCAGCGAGTAATGCTTGGAAAGTTGCGATTCGCTTTGATGCCGCCGGTGCTGAAAAATTTGCTCAGTTGACGAAAAGCTTGGCTGGTACCGGTCGCAGCATTGGCATCTTCCTGGATAAAGTGCTGATTAGTGCGCCGACAGTCGGTCCCGAATACGCAGCAAATGGCATCACTGGTGGCGGTGCTGAGATTACGGGTCGCTATACCGCCCAATCCGCTAACGAATTTGCCGTGCAGCTGCGCGGAGGTGCTTTACCAGTGCCAGTAGAGATTGTGGAAAACCGCACGGTGGGTGCAACTCTGGGGCGAGATAGCATCCAACGCAGTATCTATGCTGGGATGGGAGGCTTGGCTCTAGTGTTGGTTTTTATGGCCGTCTACTATCGCCTCCCTGGTTTAATCGCGGATGTTGCCTTGGTAATTTATTCACTGCTGACGTTAGCCGCCTTTGCTCTGTTGGGTGTAACCTTGACCCTACCAGGTATTGCTGGCTTTATCCTCAGCATTGGGATGGCAGTTGATGCGAATGTGCTGATTTTTGAGCGGACGCGAGAAGAACTCAGATCTGGTAAGACCTTATATCGATCGGTTGAATCCGGCTTTTACCGGGCATTCTCTAGCATTTTGGATGGTAACGTGACGACCGTGATTGCTTGTGCGGCGCTGTTCTGGCTAGGGTCAGGGTTGGTTAAAGGCTTCGCCCTCACACTGGGCTTGGGGGTAGCGGTAAGTATGTTTACGGCTATTACTTGTAGTCGTACCTTCATGCTAGCCATGGTTCTCGGATTCCCTGAGTTGCGCCAGAAGCCAGAACTATTTGTTCCCAATCCACCAGCGACGGTGAAATCATAGGCAGAGGGGTCAAGATGAGACTGAATGTAATCAAACAGCGATCGCGTTGGTGGATAATTTCTACGACAATTATCCTCGCAGGCATTATTAGTATGGTGATTTCCAC
>DATNPC010001007.1:0-2829 GCA_036703375.1 Allocoleopsis sp. | reverse complement strand
ATGGTTTTGGAGAACAGCTTGACGACAACCGGGTAACCAAAGGACTCTGCCAGTGCTACGGCTTCATCTTCACTCGTAGCAACACCGGTTTGAACCGTCGGGATGCCATAAGCTGCCAGAATGGCTTTTGATTCATGCTCTGTGAGAATGGTGCGGCCGGCTTGACGAGCGGCATCGATGATCTCTTGAGCTGCGACACGGTTGGGTGTACCATCCTCATCGGGTGGCATAATCGGAGTTTCGTAGATACCTCGCAAATTGTAGTTGTACCGCCACATCAGATTAAACAGACGAGCCGCTGAATCTGGGTATCGATAGGTAGAGATATTGGCTTGATTGAGAATGATTTCGCCCTCGACGACCTTGTCTCCTCCCATCCAACTGGCTAGAACAGGTTTGTTCACCTTTTGAGCATAGGGTTTCAACTGCTCGGCCGTCTGCGTGGGATTGGTCATGGCTTGAGGGGTTAGAATGACCAGCAGACCATCGCTGTTGGGATCTTTCGCCGCAACTTCTAGCGCTTTGGTATAACGCTCTGGATCGGCGTCGCCCAAAATATCCAGTGGGTTGCCATGACTCCAGTGAGGCGGCAGAAATTGGTTGAGAGATGCGATCGTTTCCTCAGATAGCTCGGCGAGTTCCCCGCCTGTCCCAATCAGAGCATCGGTTGCTAGCACACCAGGGCCACCGGCATTGGTGATAATCGTCAGTCGCGGACCTTTGGGAAGACGAGGCTGTTTGGCAAGGACTTCCGCCAAATTGAACAACTCAGAAATGCGATTGATTCGCAGCACCCCACAGCGACGAAATGCTGCATCGAGTACATTGTCACTACCGGCTAACGCTCCAGTGTGGGACGCGGATGCTTTCGCGGCGGCCTCAGTCCGACCTGCTTTAATGACGATAATGGGCTTAGTCAGTGCAACTTCTCGCGCGGCTGAGAGAAACGATCGCGCATCTCCGATCGATTCCATATAAATAACGATACTTTGAGTCTGCGGATCGTCACCGAGATAGTAAATCAGGTCGCCCCAATTCACGTCGAGCATCGAGCCAATGGAAATGAAGGCGCTAAAGCCGACGTTTTCTGGGAAGCTCCAGTCGAGAACGGCAGTACACAAGGCACCGCTCTGACTGATAAAGCCAACATTTCCAGGACGAGCCATCGCACTGGCAAAGGTCGCATTGAGTCCCGTCAGTGGATTCATGATACCCAGGCAATTGGGCCCGATGAGTCGCAGTTGACTGCGACGCAAGTGCTGGAGAATTTCCTGTTCCAAGGCAATGCCCTTTTCACCCGTTTCTTTGAAACCCGCAGAAATGACGATCGCGCTTTTTACCCCTGCATCAACGCACTCGCCTATAATTCCTGGTACTGTTGGTGCTGGGGTGGCAATAATCGCCAAATCGATCGCCTCTGGCACATCCTTCACGCTCGGGTAAGCCCGAATGCCCAAAACATTATGTCGTTTCGGATTGATGGGAAAAATCGTCCCACCAAACGGATTGCTCATCAGGTTCCATAGGATTGTACGACCCACGCTGTTGGCTTTATCTGTTGCACCAATGACCGCGACTGTCTGTGGGGCAAAGATAGAACGTAAGGTTTGGCGCTCGGAGCGCAAAATGTCATACGCCGGATCGGTGGTTGAAGTGAGAGGTTGGATCATCATTCAGTATTCAGTTCGTTTGATTGCTTCTAGATGTGATGTAGCGCTATAATTTAGGATTCAATACACTGGACGAATGCTCTACTCGTTATAGTTAGTCTGTTTTTGAAGCCAGCGAAGAGAAACATGCCTTAATTGAGCATGTGTAAGGTTTTGTGCCGTTGTTTTCACGTCTCTACAACTCCAAGATAGCCTCTTAAAACGCAACTCCTTCAGGATTTAAATAAGCGATCGCATTCTTTAACAGTGTTTACTTTTCACTGATTTTGCCCCTGCCCGATCCGGCATCAGCTGTCGGGATTCGAGTAAATCGTTAATCTGCTCCAGAGCTTGATGAATACCCCGTTGGGCGACAGAGGATAAGCGATGTCCGAGTTCAAAGTTCGCCGCAGGCACGGCAATCAGCCAGGCCTGCGGATGATGACCGTAAAGCACTTGGGCGAGGGTGAGAAGCACCCGTGGGTCGCTAGTATGACTGGTGACTAAGTCAGAACGACAAGGTTCTACAGGACAAACCTGTACCTGTTGCCCATTTGACGCTGGGTAAGCATCAACAAAGATGGCTAGGTCAACCGTTGCAAGCAGTTGAGCGAGTTCGGGTGTCAGTTGGTGCAAGGGAAGCGATCGCACTCTTGGCAAGTTCCACGTTGCCACAATGGTCGCAACTTGTGGCCCAATGCCATCGTCACTCCGCAGGTCATTTCCGTAACCAATGACCAATACGGTTGGCCTAGTTTCGCCCTGTGAAACGTGTTGCATTTTGCGATCGCCTTCAGACGCAGATGAAGCAATCATTACGAACTCCTTGAGAAACTGGAGTTTTTAGCAATTCAATCAAACATTGCTACACATGAAAGACTGGTAATGGGTAATGGGTAATTGGGAAGAAACGGTTCATTACCGATTACCCAAAACCCAACTATCTATTGCAGCCATAAAGTGAAATGACATTCTTCGTAAAATTGAGCCTGAACAACAGATGCCTCTAATCTCTCCACACTTCATCCAGTAAAGTACCGTCCGCACTTACGAGTTCAAGATGCAGGGGCATTTGACCGGCAGCATGAGTCGAGCAACTCAAACAGGGATCGTAGGCGCGAATGCCAGCTTCCACCCGGTTGAGCATGCCTTCGGGAATTTCAGGGCCGTGGATGAAATT
>DATNPC010001006.1:0-7529 GCA_036703375.1 Allocoleopsis sp. | reverse complement strand
TCAGGCAGGGTAAGAGACGGATTGTTGTAGAGGATGTTGAAAGTAGCGCTGAGTTGAGGTGGCAGATTGTTTTGCTTGCGCCATTCGATAAACTTTCGTATGGAGTTCTCAATGAGATTTGGGTCGCCACGATGCTCAAGGGCGGCAACTTTGGTGTCTTTAAAGGTGATTAGCTTGACTTGAGCAGGCTGATGAGATGGTTTCATGTACTTAATCCTTAAGTCACTTAATGGTTGGTAAGTTGAGTGCCAAGGATTCCACTGGGGACATTTTCTAAACTCAGTTGGGGTTTGCCCTATGCTCTTTTTGAATGCACGAGAAAACGATTCATAGTTTTCGTAGCTACTTGCCAGCCAAATATCTACGATCTGCATACGATCGCGAAAGGCAAGTTGATAAGAAGCACGCTTCAAGCAATGGAGCTGAACGTATTTGTATACGCTAATCCCGAAAAGCTTAGAGAACTGCCTGTGAAAATGATACTTCGAGAATGCAGCAATGTTGCTGAGGCGATCGACACTCAGGTCATGGTCTAGATGAGAATCGATATACTCAAGCACTTTGCGGAATCTAGAGCGATCAGTGTATTCAGCAGATTCAGTCAAATGTTGCATCCTCCTCGGCTATCACTAGACTATCTCTCTTGGAATTCATGAAGCCTGACAGAAATTGCTCAATCTAGAGCGCCAGTCCATTAATCTATGTTGACAAAATCTACATAGTCTGCGTATCTAAAAACTACCCACTCAGGGCGAAGCATTCGGGGAGCAAGTTATCTCAATCACCCACATTTTTCTGTCCGAATGCTTCGCCCCTACAAAATTCATACTTTTATCTCTCGGTTTCAGGCATTGTACTTTTTTGAATAGAAGTTAGGCGGCAATTTTTTCGTCTTTCTATCAAACTGACCTGTACTTTAATGGTTGGATACCATTTACCGTAAGCGATCGCTCTTGGTTGTGTGAGTTGTATGTCTTGAACCTTCAAGACTAAAAATACTAGTTAAAACACTCAAGCTTCACTCACATTATCAACTGCTCCCAATGCTTTCAATATGGCGTGTTGAGCCTCTGTTAAGCCAGTAGCCCCCGTAATATTCATCCCTTCGTAGGGTCTATCCGGTCTAAGCGTTTTCAAACACTCACCAGTATTAATATCCCATAGCTTAATCGTCTCATCGGCGCTACTGCTAGCAAGAAGTGACCCCTCCTTAGTAAGGGGAGAACGGTTGAAGCTAATGGATAAGACTTGGCTAGTATGTCCCTGCAATGTTTTCAGGCATTGTCCAGTATTTACAGCCCAAAGTTTCACCGTTTTGTCGGCACTTCCACTCACAATAATTTGTCCATCTGGACTGAAACTAACCGAGCAAATCTGATTGGTGTGTCCTTGCAGAATTTTGAGACATTGTCCTGTCTCCATATCCCATAGTCTCACAGTTTGATCGGCACTAGCACTAGCCAGTAGTTGACCATTTGGGCTAATAGTGACAGATAAAACCCCGTTCGTATGTCCTTGTAAGGTATTGATACATTCTCCCGTGCTAATCGCCCATAGTTTTATCGTGCGATCGCCACTTCCACTAATGAGGATAAGATTATCGGGACTGAAACGAATTGAGAAGATCTGATCGCTGTGTCCTTGCAGAATATTTTGGCACTGTCCTGTTGCAACGTCCCACAATCTGATAGTGCGATCGGCACTAGCTATTATCTTCCGGTTAGGAGAAAATGCCACTGACCAAACTTTGTCAGTATGTCCCTGTAATGTTTTCAGGCATTGCCCTGTCTCTATATCCCAGAGTTTAACCGAGCAATCTGCACTACCACTCACTAAGAGCCTTTCTTCACCCCCCGGAGTTCGGGAGAGCGGACTAAAAGCTATGCTAGAGACGTGATTCTTATGTCCTTGCAATACTTTTATACACTCTCCCGTTTGGGCATCCCATAGCCTAATCATATGGTCATTACTGCCACTGGCAAGCTGTTGAGCCGTGGGACGAAAACAGACAAACGGTATCGGGTTAGTATATCCTTGCAAAACTCTAATACACTGCCCAGTTTCCATATCCCATAGCTTTATTGCTTGGTCATCTCCACCACTGGTAAGAACTGAACCATCTGGACTAAATTGCAGCGATCGCACCCAATTTTCATGTCCTTGCAAAACTCTAATACACTGCCCAGTTTCAACATTCCACAACCTAATTGTCTTATCCGCACTACCACTGGCAACAACTAAGCCATCTGGGCTAAAACTGAGGACTAGGATTTGACTCGTATGGCCCTGCAATGTTCTAAGACATTGCCCTGTCTCGACATCCCACAATTTTACGATGCGATCGTCACTACCACTAGCTAAAATCTTTCTTTTGCCCCCCTTTTTAAGGGGGGGGCATGGGGTCCCCTTTGGGGATGGGGGGCATGGGGGGATCGAAGCGATCGCAATGCATTGTACTCGCTCAGTATGCCCGTACAAAGTTAGAAGACATTCCCCTGTTTTCGCATCCCATAACTGGATGGTTTCCTCTCCACTTGTTGTTGCTAGGCATTCACCATCTCGACTGAGAGCAACAATTTGTATCTGATTGGTATCATCCTGTAATGTTGTCAGACATTGCCCCGTTTCCACATCCCAAAGGCTTACTGTTCCATCTCTACCTCGACTGACAAGAATTTGACCCTTAGCAACGAAACGGATTGATAGAATTTGACTGGTGTAGCGTTGCAATGTTCTTAAGGCTTGCCCAGTCTTCACGTCCCAGAACTTTACTGTTTGGTCTTGAGAACAACTAACAAGAGTTTGACCGTTGGGGTGGAAATCAAGAGATTTTATCCGATCTGTGTGTTCTTTTAAAGTTAAGAGTAGCTGACCATCTGTAACACTCCATAGATACACGTCACCGTTATCATCCCCAGTTGCTATGATTTCTCCATCTGGACTGAAGGCAATAGCTAAAACGCTACCAAAGATTTGTGTAAATACTGATTTAGCTAAATCGGCATAGGCAAAATTAGCTCGATGCAGCGTTACACCCTGGAGATAAGCCTGCCAAATCGGTAAATGAGAAAAATCATCGCTACTCAAATCACTTCCTAATTGATGCAGCAGGTTAACAACATTCCCCCCTAAATAGCCTGACTCCAGAGATAATTGAGAGCGTCCAAAAGCCAGAATTTGCATTAACTGCTGCTCGATCGCTTTTTTAGTTCCCAGTTTGCGTAACAGTTGGGCGATCGTAGGTTTTACAATTAATCGAATCTGCGTTTCCCGGATATAGTCTTTTGTTTGAGCCTTAAGAAGAGCATGAGTTTTGAATAGAGTAATTGGTAAAGAATTGGTAATGGTTGCTTGGTTGAGGTCTTCCCCATTATTCATTACCCTTGACCCATTACCCAGTTGAATTTCCTCACAAACTTGTTCAACAAACCGCTCGATAACATATTCCATAATTACGGGTTGCTGAGTAAACCCAACTAAGCTCTGTTCAATTAGAGAGCGTCTGAGTAAAGATTCCAACGTTTCCAGAAGTTGATGTTTGAGCAACTTGGGGTAAATGTCATCTTCGAGTTCAAAGAGCGAAACGCCCTCGCGATTAATCGCCAACCAGTACATCACGCTTTGTTCTGTATCCGTCAGGCGATCGAACTGTTGAGCGAGCAGCATCCGAATGCTATTAAAGCTGGAAATGCCCGCTTCTATAAAAGCACCGATATCACCACCAAATAATTCTTGAATCGCCGTAGCAACGATTTTTAGCGCTAAGGGATTGCCACTGTACCGCTCAATTAACTGCTGACCTTCCTGTTCTGATGCAGAAAGTCCCTTAATTGTCAATAGTTCTTGAGCTTCTGATTGGAGTCCTGCCAATGGAAGCGATCGCACAGGCAATGTTTCTCCAGAGAGCATTGCGATCGCATTGGGTTTTTCCCGCGTCGTCAGCAGCAGACAACTTTGATGCGGCACTTCTCCGACTCGTCGAAGCAATTCACCATAATCCTCGTAATCTGTCTGAAAGCTTCCTGCATAAGTACCACCCTGCATCAATGTCTCTAGATTGTCCAACACAATCAGACCGCGATGCTGTCGCAGGTACTCCATGAGTTTCGAGAGTTTACCCGCTGTTGTGTCTGGTAATTGAGCCGCTTGTTGAGGAGATAAGAATTTGAGCAGATCGTCCAACAGATCGGTTAAAGGGGGAGCATTACGCAGACTTCGCCACACCAAAAACTCAAACTGCTCTTGAATCTGCTCTGCTAGCTTTGTTGCTAAGGTTGTCTTGCCGATGCCACCAGTCCCTAGCAGTGCTACCAACCGACAGCGCTCTTGCAGTATCCATTGCTGCATTGTGGCAAGTTCTTGTGAACGACCGCAGAAGAAGGATACATCGATCGCTTCACCCCAATCTATGCGATTTAGGATTTTGGGTTCTTCCCGACTGGTCTCAGATGAACTCTCTTGCTCTTGGTGACCCCTGAGTACTGACTCCGAACTACGCCTAGCCCCCGTATAGTCCTCAGGCTCCAGTTGCAATCCTACGGCTTTGAAGACTAAGGTGATCGAATCTTTATCAACTCCCTGAGTTCGCAGAATCTTCCGAATTGTCGCCGGGTGTAATCCCTGAGCCTCAGTCAGTTGAGAACGCCGAACCAGTTCCGGAACGGGATAGCGCTCAATGTCTAGCTGACGCATCCGGTTCTGAAGTTTTCCCTGTCCTGTAGGACTGAGTACAACACCTCGACTTCGTTGTCCTGAGGGTAAATCCATCGTCCACACTCGGTTGGGGTTAGTGCCAATAACTTATCACTTCTGGTAACAGATAAGTAGTCGCTCATGAACTGCGTACACCAGAACGCCTGAAAATCTCTTCCCTACACCCCACACCCCACACCCAATTTTCAAGCTAGGTAGGCACAAATAAACGAAGTTATGCCCTGGTTATAAGAATCAAAGCCTTTCTTTAACTTGACTACTAACTTGTCTATCTTCACCCACTTAGCATGAGTCATAGTTATACGCTGTAGTTGTCACTCGATCGCAAAAGCGAAATAACCCGGACACCTACCGCAGTACTCAGTGACGTTGTTAGGAAAAGGGTGCAGGCTCAGGAAAGCGTGAGCGACGCTAAATACACAGTTATTTAAAAAACTCGAAAGCGGTCTGAACAGCTATGGTTAGCAGCATAGAGCATAAAATAAGCGAGTCAGCTCTTGATGAACTCCTATCTGTGTTGCGATCGCTCGATCGACTCCTTGAACGAGCAGTATCCCAAGCAGAGCTTATGTATGGCTCAGATGCAACTGCCGATCCTTACCGAGGGTTGTACATCGATTCAAAGGACGTGGAACGTGCTTTGGAACAGGAGTTGGATAATTCAGAACTTCTGGAAACCGAAGATGATTTAGAGCTATTTTTTTCGGAAATTAGCAACGGTTGGCGCTTTAAGCGACTGCAAGAGATATTTGAGCTATCCGCATTCGATCTGGGTTTGCTAGCGATCGCGCTAGCACCTGAAATTAATCTGCGCTACGAACGAATCTATGCCTATCTCCAAGATGATGTGACTCGTAAGCGACCGAGTGTTAATTTAGCACTCAATCTGCTGTGTTCCTCAGCCACAGAAATGTTTTCTCGATGGGTTCATTTAACTCCCAATGCTCCACTGATTCAGCAGGGACTGCTTCAGTTAATTCCTGATTCTAATCAACCCCAATCTCCGCTGTTAGCTTATTATCTTAAGCTCGATGAACAGATTACCCGTTGGCTATTGGGACAGGAAGGACTGGATGCGCGATTAAGACAATTCAGCCAGCTACTTCTGCCTACAATTTCCCTAGAGTCGTTGCCGTTAGACATAACCGTTAAGCAGGCACTAGAAACCTTATCAGTACAGGCTTGGCAAACGCAAGAATCCTTTAGATTCTATTTTCAGGGTCTACCAGGAATGGGTAAACAACGGACGGCTGAAGCGATCGCTTTCCAATTAGGTGTTCCGCTTCTGACGGCTGATTTAGGGGTGGCAGTGCAACAGAAACAGGATATTGAGGCGATATTGCGGTTGCTACTACGGGAAGCGCGATTGCACAATGCGATCGCATATTTATCAGGGATAGATGCACTCCTGAATGATGACCAGTATGGAATGTATTGGCGACTGCTGGCAACGCTGACTGAAAACAAGAGGATCGCAATTTTAGCAGGTAGGCAAGCATTATCCGCTGACAAAATTCAGGGAATGAATGCGATCGCCGTTGAGTTTTCCTTACCGAATTTTGCTCAACGTCGGGCGTATTGGCAGGCGAATTTGACGAAGATAGGAATCGCGCTGAATGATGAGCAGATTGATAATTTGAGCGATCGCTTTCGGTTGACTCCAGAGCAAATTGAGGGTGCGATCGCTACTGCTTGCAACCGAAGCCGTTGGGCAAAGGCATCTGAATCTGAAAATGTACCCGTGGACGTGCAACCAACACTCCTCGCACTGTTTGCAGCAGCACGGATGCAATCTGGACAGGATTTGACGACACTAGCCCGCAAAGTTTCACCGAAGCATACTTGGGACGACATTATCTTACCTAGCGATCGCCTGCGGCAACTGCGGGAGATGTGCAATCAACTCAAGTACCGTCACGTTGTCTTCAATCAGTGGGGCTTTGAGCAAACCCTTTCGTTGGGTAAGGGCATTAACGCACTGTTTTCTGGTACACCAGGTACGGGCAAGACGATGGCGGCGGAAGTCATTGCCAACGATTTAGAGTTGGATCTCTACAAAATTGACCTGTCGCAAATTGTCAGCAAATACATCGGAGAGACAGAAAAGAATCTCGATCGCGTTTTCACGATGGCAGCAAATGCCAATGCGATTCTGTTGTTTGATGAAGCGGATGCCCTATTTGGCAAGCGTTCTGACGTCAAAGATGCCCACGATCGCTACGCCAACTTAGAAATTGCCTACCTGCTGCAAAAAATGGAAGAGTACGAAGGCATCACGATTCTCACTACTAATTTGCGACAGAATTTGGACGAAGCCTTCACTCGCCGCGTCCGCTTCATTATTGAGTTTCCCTTTCCTGAAGCCGAACACCGACTGTCAATATGGCAAGGCATTTTTCCCAAGCCAATGCCACTAGCAACTGATGTAGATCTGATGCTGATGGCAAAACAATTTAAGTTAGCGGGTGGCAATATTCGTAACATTGCTGTGGCAGCAGCGTTTCTGGCAGCGGAAGATGGTGAAGGTGTGGGTATGAAGCACTTACTCCAGGCAACAAAGCGGGAGTTTCAGAAGATGGGACGGTTGGTGAATGAGGCTGATTTTTTGAAATGAGAGAGTAGATAAACGGGGACGAAGTTACAATAAAGCGATCGCCCTCCAAACCCGATCGCTCCTAAGAAAGGAAACAGACCGGAGACTCCTATGAACCCAAACACGATAGCAACACCCAGAAAGGAAGAACCCCTTCTGTTTGAGGGATTGACTTGGAGAGAGTTTAAGGGATTATGTAAAAATAAGTTGAACAATTAAGGGG
>DATNPC010001005.1:0-15077 GCA_036703375.1 Allocoleopsis sp. | reverse complement strand
GAAACTCGTTAATATTTTGGCTTTTGAGTAGGATATCCCACCCAAATCCTGTCCGCTGCTGGCGTTGCAGGAAGCGTAGTCGAGCGATCGTTGCCGCTTGTTTCTGGTAGTATCGCTCTTCGGCTTGTGCCAAATCCTCTTGTACTTCTCTTAGGCGCTGGTTGGCTTGTTGGATTTGTACGTCGTAGTTCTGGTAGGCGCTATCGGTTGCCTGGATGTTAAGTTCTATGCCATCCAGTTGATTTTTTGCCGCTTGTTCGATGTCCGAAACGCGATCGCGTTCTTTGAGCAGATGCGATCGCTGCTGGTCAATAGTTTGACGCATCTGTTGCAAGGTATCGACGGATACAGGACTAGGCGAGGGTTCTGCATTAACTGGCTGCGTGAGTACCAGCAACCCGATGAGCAAGTAAATAGAAATCAAGTAAAGGGCAATATGTTTTCTTATTCCCGATCGTTGTTCGCTCATCCTCTCATCGTCTTGCCTGCATACAGCCTGCGAGTCTTTGGTGTTGTTCGACACTCGTCAGACACAATATTCTAGGGTTTTATCGTCCCAAGAAAAACAAAAAAGCTGATAGCGGATAGCTGACGGCTAAGCGCTATAAACGCGATCGCGCAGCCATCCCCCCAAAAACACAAGCAGACTGACTATAACTTCTATCAGTCTGCCTGTGCCAAAGCATAGGATGTGTTGTTTAGGCGTACTCTTGACGAGTTGAGCCACCAAACCGCTGTCTCAACTAACGTTAGGTATTGGTTGAATCTTTACCCACTACCTGAGACTTGAGGGAGTCAAACTCCGAGGCTAGCTCTTGGCGCGTCTCTACTTTCAGTAGGTAGCGATAAACAAACCAAGCTGTGTAGCCAATTCCAACTAGCTCAAACACAGGGGCCAGAAGCGGAATGTCATTAATTGCATCCAGTACCGCTAAGGTGACTTTAACTGTAACTACACCTGATATGAGCAGTCCTATGGTGATCAGCGGCTTTTGGTAACTGGAAAAGAATTCGCCTACATAATCAGGTAGCTGGGACAAAAACTCAGTAACAGGCTGTACCCATTCTTGCCAGACTTGCTCGCCTGAAGGACTGGCAGGCGGCAGTTTTTTTAATGCACCGGGCTTGTCTACATTGATGTCTAGTGATTCTTGAGCTGTAGCTGTTGCAGGTGCTTGGGTGGTGCTATCAGTGTATTCAGATTGTTGCATAGATTCCATCTCTCTTCTACCTTTACCTTCCTTGAGTAGGACAGTTTATTATTTGAGCAAGGCAGCTGAAGATAATTCCAGGCTGACTAACTTTCGCTCATATTACCAAAAGTTTTCTAAGCACTTGCTGGCATTCCGGAATACTTCCGTTGATAGTCTTGATTACTAGGCTAAATGAGAGCGAACATCTCTCCAAAGCTGGATGCTGGGGAGGCATCCTTAAATTAGTGTTAAGCAGGCTTTGGAAAAACCAAGACTGAGGGGTCTTCCCCCAACCCCAGAGGACACCCCATTGGCATAGCATGCGCGTAGCGCGTTGCCCCCAAACCCTCTGCACAACGGTCGATCGTCGTAATATAAAGTGCTTAAGTCTTTGCCATTCAACGGTTCCGTAAGGCTAAGCTCTGCTCGTGGTACTCAATCACTTTGGCGTAGTCGCCTAGAGCGTAGCAGGCAACTTTGAGGCTGCCTAGCACCCGTGCCTCTACTCTGGGGTCAGGAATCGATCGCGCAACGCTCAAGCGCTGTTCGTAGTATTCGACCGCCCTAGCATAATCTCCCAGAGCGTCATAGGCGACGCCTAAGCTGCCTAATGCTTGCTCTTGGGAACGTCGATCGCCCATTTTTTCGGCGGCTAAGAGTCTCGCTTGTGCATACTCGATCGCCTGAGCATAATCTCCTAGAGCATAGCAAGCATTACTCAGGTTTCTGAGAATTTGCCCTTCTAAGCGGTAATCTCCTAACTCTTGTGCGATCGCGGCACGTTGCTTATAGTAGTCGATGGCTTGAGCATAATCACCTAATGCGTAGCAAGCATTGCCGAGATTTCTAAGAATCTGTTCTTGGGTCTGACGGTCATCCAGTGTCTGGGCGATGTCCAAACTTTGTTTTTGGTAAGCGATCGCATTGGGCAAATCGCCCATCGCTTTGTAAGCGAGTCCGAGATTGTTTAAGGCTATCACCTCTCCTGCTGGGTCTTCGAGTTGCCGCAAGAGGTTCAAACTTTTTTCCCCTTCAGCAATCGCGCTAGCATGGTCGCCCAAGTGACGGTAAGCGTTACCGATAATTCCTAGACCTTGAGCTTCCAGACGCTGGTCTTGTATGTCTCGTGCGATCGCTAAGCTTTTACTCGCATGTTCAATTGCTGTGGGAAAATCTCCTAACATATAAGCAGTTAGTCCCAACCCACTCAGGACTCTGCCGATTCCCTGCCGATCTTGTAGTTCTGTGTAAAGGTTTAGTGCTTCCTGAAAAGACTGAAGTGCTGCCTCAAATTGATGAGATTTTTGCTGCTCAATCCCTTGCTCTAATAAGCGATCGGCTTTTCCAAGACAATGCGCTGGTATCTCCTCTGGCGTTGAAACTTGGCTACTAGTGTCTGCTGGGTGAACTCCACGGGGGAGTCCTTTCCCAGCTAGACGGCGATCGGGTCTGCCATCGTAGCACGACAACCGGCTTTCCATAGCTATTGCCTCTTAAGCTCTTTAGATGTCTAGCTGTGCTTCCCGCGCACTACCCTAAACTCTTGATTAACTCTACTATCTGGGGAACCTCCCTTCCCTCGCTTGGCTCTTTTCAATGAGTAGGTACAGGTAAGACGCTACCAGATCATTACACACCCTAGAAGAACCAGTTCGGAATTTCTTAAGAACATGTTCCTGAGGTTAGAAATTTAGCGCGGGCTAAACGGTCAGATTTGAGGCTCTTATCCTTCCCTAGACAGATGTCAGAATAGGTTCGCTCCTATAACTGTTTTCTGCGGAGGAGGAACTGGGCGAACAGTAAACCTCGCAGGAGTTATTCGGACTTTCAATTAACTTAACTTTATACAGTTGAACGCCCAAGTCTTGGATGGGCTGTTGCAACAGTTCGCGAATGTAAACCGCAATATTTTCTGCGGTAGGCACTACGTTGCCAAAATAGGGAATGTCTTTATTGAGGAACGTATGGTCAAAGGGTTCAACGACATAATCGTCAATCACTTTGTGTAATGCTGCTAGATCGACAATCATGCCGGTGCGCGCGTCAATTTCACCCTTGACGGTGACTTCTAGGTGATAGTTGTGTCCGTGACCGTTGGGACGAGCGCATTTCCCATAGATCTCGACGTTTTCTTCGTAGTTGAGGTTGGGATGAGCAAGGCGATGAGCGGCGCTAAAGTGTGTACTGATACTAAGATGTGCTTCCATACCGTTTCCTTGATAATCAGCCCAAAGTTCTGGATGTTCAAATAGTTGAATCTTCACGAGTGGCAAGTGAGGCGCTAGTCGCTGCCAAATGACTCGCGCAATATTTTCAGTCGTGGGCAGGGTTTGCTGAAATTCCGACCATACGTCATTAAGATAAGCGTAGTCTAGTTGGCTGATGACTTCCCGCTTGATGACCTTTTTGACTTCAGACAGGTTTTGCACCATGCCATACTCATCCAACTCCCCAATCAGGGAGACGAACAGGACATAGTTGTGTCCGTGTCCGGGGAACTTGGCACCCAGACCGAATCGCTGAATGTTCTCTACTTCACTCAACTCTGGCAACCAGTATCGATGACTTGCTGAAAACTGAGCGCGACGGTGAATGATGCATTCCATTGGTATTGCGATCGACTAGAAAATGTAAAGTTCCGTGAACGAGAACTCTTTCCAGGATAAACGAATTTAAGCGTAGGGAACCAAGGAAAGTGAGGGGAGAGAGAAAATTAGGGATGACTGTAACTGCTGTGACAACTCATTTGGCCAAGTCTTTCACCGCATCTCTCGCTTCATAACGGAGGAAGCCAGCAATTCTAAAAAATTCTTGCCCTGTATGCAGGTAGTGGTCGTCGTAGTTTTGAGTAAAACGCTCTAACTCTTCGATGCCATCTCCAATGTGATTGAGACAGTAATAAAGTCGGGCGGCAGCCCCCGCAACAGTAGAGGGATTGGGTTTGGAGTGAAATATCAGTTGAGCCTGTTTGAGGTAGTGCTGGCACTCTTCTAGATAATCTTGGAACTCTGTCATGAGTTCGTCATCAAAGGGGTCGGCCGAGAGTTCGTCAATTTGGGTTTTGAGAGGGTTGAGAATATGATTAATCAGGCGATTGACCGGCACATACACTTGCTGCATCCACTCCTCTAGCCGCGCATCAGCGTCTCGTCCTGTGTGCCGATTGCGTTGATAGTATTGTTGAGCATCAGCGGTTCGCTGTTGTCGGTTCTGATATTGGGGTTGAGTCGTGGAGTACCGCAGTTGTTGGTCGTAAGAACGGCGGCGGTTCGGATCGCTCAGGACTTCGTAGGCCGCATTCACTTGAATGATTTTTTCAACGTTGGCTGTTTCACTCTGACTATCGGGATGAAAGCGTTTCGCTAAACGCCGATAGGCTTGTTTAATCTCTGCTGATGTGGCATTGCGCTCGACATTAAGGATGTCGTAGTGAGTATGGTCTGACATTGATAACGTTTGTAAGGCGTTTAAAAGTTGGGATGGAGTGGTTTTGGATTTATTGTGTCAGCACTGTGAGTCAAGACGGCTCAATGCGAACTACTCATCACTTTCACCCTAGCGCAATACCTGTTTGCTATAGGGTGAAGAAAGGCTTCAATCAGTTTTGTGGGGTAGAGCTTGACAACTAGAGCGCCGGTTCAGCGATTGAAATTATGGGTAGGGGCAATACCCCGTGGTTACCCCTATACCTGAGCGGGACAACAACGGGGACTCCGAACCCTTACGCTACATCAATGTTTCTGAGATTACTGAACCGATGCTATGGAAACTAGGCGCTACGCTTTCGCTCAAACAGGACTCGCGGCTTGAGCAAAATCTTGAAAAGTAGCAATAACGATCGCAATTCTCCCGGACTCTCTCGACGCTGCCACTGGCCGGGACGGCAGTAGAGCATTTCGACTAAACGTCGTTGTTGTTCGAGCACAGGAGTATCAAAGGTGACTCGCACTGTACAACCCTCACCCTTGTTACTAACATCCGCGATCGCTCCTTTCAAGGACAATGACTCTTCCATGATTTCTAGCGTTATCGGTAACTGTTTGATGTGGGCATTGAGGACACTATTGGGAAGCTCAACAGCATTGGTTAAAGCAACCTGCGCGCCGATTTCTGAAATTTTTGTGGTCATGCCCCACAAGTGGATTTTTGATTGGTCATCCTCAATGGGTGTCCTTTGTTCGTGCTGATTTGCCAGTTGAATTCGCACGACTCGTTGCAGGTTGAACCACTCGTAAGGCTCGGGTTTAGGGGCATCTAACAGGATAAGTAAGGAGATACCCAGTAGCAGTAGATTATAAGCACTCCAAATCCAACCTAAACCAATCCCTTCAAACAACTCAGCATCGGTAGGAGAAACCCCTGCCGACCAAGAGTGGATGAAAGCCATTCCCAGATTTCGCCATAAACTCACGGCGGTGGCAATAAAGAGAATGACTAACGGCCATGCTAACGACCAATTGAAGACAAAGCGATCGCGTGTGACTCCCTTCGGTGTTACCTTAAAGCCTTTGGAAAATGGACGCAACATGGCTTGCATCACCGTCACTACCAAGGGAAAACAGAATGCCAACGAGTAAATATCCGACAGGAGTGCTGAGCGGGAACGGTAGTTTAACCAGGAAAACACCGAAACCTGCATCACGTAGTAGGGTAGGAAAAAATACAATAATTCCGGAGCATTCGCTTGCAACGGAATCACGCCGAGAAACGAATATGCCAGTGGCATAATGAGAAAACCCACGCGAGAGAAGCTGGTAAACCAATGCAACAATCCTTCAAAATGAGCCAGTCGTTGAATTGGACGTAAACCAGGAATGGTGAGAGGATTTTCCTCGACAAAAAAGGCTTGTAACGTCCCTTGCGCCCACCGCAATCGTTGAGCAGCATGTGCAGCAATATTTTCTGCCGCTAAGCCCGCACTCAGCTTTTCATCCAAATAAATGAGCTGGTAGCCAATCGCGGCTAAGCGGATGCCGGTAAAGTAATCCTCACTCAATGTATTGGTGACAAACCCACCAGCCTTTTCAAGGGCAGTGCGTCTGGCGACAAAGGATGTTCCCGCACAGACGACACCACCAGCACCATCCCGAATCGGCTGAATTTGCCGATAAAACACCTCTTCTTCAGGAGTCAAGACCTCTTGTAGTCCCAAATTATAGGCAATGGGGTCGGGATTATAGAAGCTTTGAGGGGTTTGGACTAAGCCAATTTTTTCATTTTGAAAAAATCCCACGGTGCGCGTGAGAAAGTTTTTCGTAGGGATAAAATCGGCATCGAATACAACAATTAACTCACCTGTTGTTTGAGCAAGAGCATGGTTTAAATTACCAGCTTTCGCATGATGGTTATTAGGGCGCGTTATGTATTCGCAGCCGAGTTCGGCAGCTAGCCGTTGAATTTCCGGGCGCTTCGTATCATCGAGCAGATAAACGGTTTTGTTGGCATAATCAATGGCCTGACACCCAACGATAGTCCGCCGTAAGATAAAAGCGGGTTCATTATAGGTTGGGATAAGGATATCAACGGAGGGTGTAAACCGACCATCAGCTACATCTGACGCTAATCGGGAAGCTTGCTGTCTGCGATCTTTGATATTGAGCATCAAAATTAACTGGATGGTGCTGCTTAAGAGCATCATCATTTCCAGGAAAAAGAGCCACAGACTAAAGACACCATTGAGCGGGTTCGCTAAATTCAAGGTAGTCAGCGATCGCCAAACCACGTAGCGTCCCATTAAAGCCAGCAATACTCCTACTACCAGCCACCTCGACCAGTGACGAGGTTGGGGAGAGACTTTCATCACCGCTAGTACTCCCACTAGCAGGCTAATGGTGGGTAGTAACAAGTAGTTTTGATGAGTAACCCTCGGAACTTCTAGCCACAGTGGCGGTTTTTCTTGTAAAGCTTGTAAGCCAGTAAAAAGTTGGTTAATCGTTCCTTCACCAGTAAACCACGCTACTGCGATCGCGGCAGCACTAATCATGATGCCGAGCATCACCAGCGTTGCCCCTCTAAGACGGAAAGATCGTCTGAGGAGACGATGCCTTGGGTTGTTGCTATCAAACTCCGAGACTGTCATTTCTTCCTGAATTTGGGATTCCCCTCCAAATTGTTTCTTTGAAGCTCAACTTAGTGGTCGAGTATAGGCTTTTCAAAGACCTATGGATAGATGACAAAGAAAAAATAATTTGCTATGAGAACCTGTTTTCAAAGCGACAAGTTTGAAGGTCTGAGTACCGTTTTACAGGGCAATTGATACCAAGTTCAATTGGTATTATCCATCAGTCATGAGGGAAAGTTGTCGATTTAACCCGTTATGCGATCGCGTCATATCATGCTCTTTGTGAAAACGATTGATAAGTATGGCATTGGATTTTAGGGGCGTCAAACCTGGAACTCAATACCAATAATAAATTGGCAAATTAACAGATACTAGGCAATCATGCAGTCCTATCAGTGTATCCTCGTTAAGCCATCCCATCTTGTATCATAGACATCTGACCCGATGGGATACTTCTGGGAAAATAATTAATCCTAGAGCTGTTTCGTGAGAGAGAGAGCTTGTGTCATAATTCTTAGGTGCAATAGTATCGTTAGAATTGATGTAGCAGTCAATTGGCCTTGCTGACTATGATCGGACATCTACCGAACGTCAACGCGCTACGCGCTCGCCATACTGGATGGGACAAGCCAACTCCAGAAAATCTCAAAGATATTGGCACCGTTGAGTATTTCTGGAGAAATTTGTTTGAGGCAATTTTCTATCCCAATCAGGATAAATGGCAGGAGCATTGGCAAGCCCTCTACAACCTAATTCTCGAACGTTGCCCTGAAAACGATGAGCGTCGTACTACCCTTTACTACCTAGAACAGGTGAAATCCTCCGTTAATGAGGGAGATTGGACGAGACACTGGAAAAAGGTATTGATATATCTCGAAAATACAAGAGACTGGGCAAGAAAATCTATTATTAGAGCCTAAGTATCAATCCGTTATAGTCATAACCGTTTTGTTAACTAGCTAAGTAGTTTGATATAAAAATAGTTGAGGTGGTAACTAGTACTTTTGTCGTGTAATTTTTTGGGCAAATTAAGGCTATTTGAAGAGTATAAGTAATTTATTTTTTGACTCTATCTCTGAGTCGTAGAACTCCCAGCTGATGTCTTACACCTTTCTCAATAATCGACCGAAGCGCTGTTTCACCCCTCTAATGAGAGAAATGAGCCTTATTCCTATAGGCTGATGAACACCTAAGACACAATTAGCACAATGAAGCCGTAATCAAAGGCACTAAAGAGCTTGATGCTATAGTTTTGCAGGCTTTTGCAGGCTCAGGTGTTGCTCAATGAAAAAGGAGGAAAGCATGGCTGTAGGACGAATCCAACACGCTATTGGCATCTTTTCCAGTCGCCGAGAAGCGGAACATGCGCTCACTGAGCTCAGAGATGCTGGCTTCAATATGGATAAAGTTTCTGTAATTGTCCAACATGCAGGAGATAGCGATCGCATTGCAGGTGCTGGCGTCAGCGATACGAAAGACGAGCAAGTTGCAGGTAGCACTGCTGCTGGTGCAACAGCCGGTGCAGTCACGGGAGGTATCATCGGCTTAATCGGTGGTTTGGGTGTATTGGCTATTCCTGGAGTCGGGCCCGCCGCAGAGTTAGGTGTTGTTCTTGCCAATACTATTTTGGGCGGTGCAATTGGTGCGGCTGGTGGTGCGTTAGTTGGAGCGCTGATTGGTTGGGGAGTTCCCGAAGAGCGAGCCAGATATTATGACCAGAGAGTCGGTCGAGGGGATTATCTTGTCGTTGTGGAAGGTACAGCCGAAGAAATTTTGAGAGCTGAAGCGATTCTAGAAAATCGGGGAGTTCTGGATTGGGGTATCTATGATGCACCCGCTATAGCCCCTGGTGCTGGTCGAACAGGTGTGCTTTAACCGTCTCCTAAGAATTGATTGATGGATTAGCGCGATCGCATGCATAGAAGTTCTAATCGTCTACAAGCAGTGAACAGTGACAGTTGCCGAGGCGGGGATTGAACCTCCTCTAAAACCTCCTCGCTATAGAGTCAGGTGAGGTTTGCTCCCATCAAGAGTGAGTAATGAAGATGACTGCACACTGCACACTGCACACTGGTTGAATAGCCTGCTACTCGTTTGGAAGTGACAGGCTGTTTTTCATGCAGCTTGAATTCACCTTAGCTCATTACAGTTATTTTTAGCTTTTGCCTTTCTAATTACTCTAATTCCAAAAAAATTTACCAAAATTTTACAATTTCCTTCTAACCTTAGTAGTTCTCTAGTCTGATTGGGGAGGAGAATGTTGACAAATTGTGTTGGCTGTAATCTTAGGATTGACGTAGTGGAGCAGAGAACGTCATCCACAATTTGAACAGAATTCTAGTTTGAAGATTGAGTAAAGATAAATTCTAATAGACTTTCAATCTAGGGAGTAAACTATTATTTTATCAGGTACTTAATCATCTTTGAGGGGGCATCGAACAGATGCAATGTTTAATCAAGTACTTCTCTCACCCATCGTAAGAGACGAAAAAACATTGCTTGGTTTATGAATTGGAGTAATTAACCAATGCAATTAATTCAATCTGAGCAGAGAGAGCGAAATAATGTTTTTCCTGCCTGGACTCTTCCTCCAACATGGCTAAAATCTTTAATCATCGTCCTGGTTTGTTTAGGATTGTTTTTTAGATTTGCAAATCTTGACGGAAAAATTTATTGGTATGATGAGACGCATACTTCACTACGAGTGTCTGGTTATACCGAAGCAGAAGCAGTACAAGCCCTCTCGAATAACCAGATAACGAGCATTCAAGACTTACAAAAGTATCAGCGTCCGAATCCCGAACGAGGCGTAACAGATATAGTTAAACACTTTGCTTCAGAAGATGCTCAGCATCCACCCCTGTTTTATCTACTGATGCGATTTTGGATGCAGTGGTTTGGGAGTTCTGTGGCAGCGGCACGAAGCTTATCTGCACTCTTGAGCCTGTTAGCTTTTCCTTGTATTTATTGGCTATGTCTGGAACTTTATAAATCGCCATTAGTCGGCTGGATGGCAGTTGCAATGCTTGCCGTCTCGCCAATTCATGTACTCTACGCTCAGGAAGCACGACAGTATAGTTTTTGGACGGTAACTATTTTACTGGCGAGTGCTGCTCTCCTACGAGCAATTCGGCGCAATACTAAAGTGAGTTGGGGGATTTATGCCGCAACAGCAGCACTCAGCTTGTACACCTTTCTTTTCTCTGGGCTTGTTCTCATCGGGCATGGAATTTATGTTGTCGTTACTGAGAAATTCCGATTTAGTAAAACTACGATCGCATATTTAGTTGCCTCGCTGTCTGCTTTAGTCGCTTTTACCCCTTGGATAATCGCAGTTACTGGAAGTTTATCTCGGATTGGAAAAACCACAGCTTGGACGACTAATAAATTAACGCTGTCAACGTTAATTCGAGAATGGATTCTGATTGTCGATCGAATTTTTGTCGATTGGAACTATCCTACAGACGACCGACCCATCTCTAAACTTCTTTTTTACCTCACCTCAGTCATTATTCTGGGAATTCTGGCATACTCTGTTTACTTTCTCTGTCGCCATACCCCAAAAGAAGTTTGGTTGTTTAATCTCGCCTTAATTGGGTCTACAGGACTGACTTTAATGCTGTCAGACCTAATGTTCGGAGGAATGCGATCGACAATCGGTCGGTATCTGTTTCCCTATTATTTGGGGATTCAACTGACTGTAGTTTACTTTCTAAGTGCTAAATTAACTGGAGTTTTTGCCAATATCAAACAACAAAAATTCTGGCAGGCAATCGCGATTGCAATTATCTCCGGTGGAGTCGTATCCTGTGCCATTAGCTCGCAAGCAGATGTTTGGTGGACTAAGTATCAGAATCAGTGTCTTCCAGAGATTGCTCGTATCATCAACCAAGCTACACATCCTCTTTTGATTAGTGATACTCAGACCGGAGACTTACTCGCCCTCAGCTATCGGCTTGACCCGAAAGTTGGACTTCTCATTGAGCCTCTATGTACTAATTGTGGTGTAACGTATCCCTCTAGGGTTGAGCCCAACATCAAGATTCCTCAGGAGTTTAGTGATATCTTTTTCTTCAACCTTGATGGACAAGATAAGTGGATTCAGACACTGGCTCATGCTCAAGGCTACAAGGTAGAACCGATAAATCTCATTTCCCGTAAATCTGAAAACTTGCTTTGGAAGTTGCATCAAGTCCGGCCCAATACACTTCATGTCTCTATTCCAAACACAAGTGAGAGCAAGCAACTCTAGCCCTCTTCTATCACTTTGGGAAAATTCGACGAATTTACGTTGTTACAAACCACGAAAAATCAAGGTTTTAGGGCTTACGCAAATTCCCGTTTGAACCACCATGAGTAGGGGCGCACCGACGTGCGCCCTTCCTATATGTGGAGTCCCTCATGGCAGAATTGCCGCCACCACACATGAAAATTTGTATTCCTTCTGCCTTCTGCCCTGGAGCCCTCTGCCTTATTTTCCTAGGAGATGTCAGTTTAGATATTTGAGACAATGTCTCGCTTCCTGATTACCATTAGAGGTTAAAACACCAAGCGTAAACTCTCACGGCATCCAAGAAGGCAATCAGGGTTAAATCGACAGCATGGACAGCTTATACACCTTTAAATTCAATCACTCCAGTGCCTTACAAGCACTTGCCGATCGGCTTCCCGATGATATTAACTACTACGAAGCAAGGATTAAGCTGTTCAACTTATCCGTGATGGCGGATTACGACCAACTCGTCTGCCTTCCCACCCTAACTGCGATTGACAAGCACTGGTATCAAATCGAAACTGCCCGAAAAGTCCTCAGACAACTGGGAGGACGCGCCCTCCTGGCCGATGAAGTGGGACTGGGGAAAACTATTGAAGCCGGACTCATCTTAAGCGAGTACCTGGCACGAGGCATGATTCAATCCCTGTTGATTCTCACCCCAGCGTCTCTCGTTTCTCAGTGGCAACAGGAATTGCAGACCAAATTTGGTATCGAAACCATTACCACTGATGACAAACAACTCCAACTCAACCCCGACGAATTTTGGAGTAGAAACAACCGGCTGATTGCCTCTCTCAATACGGCTAAATCTGCAAAGCATTTCAATTTAGTGACAACCCGAAACTGGGATTTAGTCATCGTTGATGAAGCGCACCACCTGAAGAACCGCAACACGCTCAACTGGAAACTTGTCAACGCCCTGAATAAGCGGTTTATCTTAATGCTTACCGCTACCCCCGTCCAGAACTCTCTGGTGGAATTGTTCAATCTCTTAACTCTCCTCAAACCAGGACTGTTGAAAACGGAAGCAGCGTTTAAAAAAGAGTACGTCTCCTCCAAAAATGGACGAGTTCCCAAAAATCCAGAAAAGCTGCGCCAGTTGATGCGGGAGGTAATGGTACGCAATACCCGTTCTTTAGTTGATGTTCAGTTACCCAAACGCTTTGCTACCACTATTACGGTTAGTCCTTCCAAGAGTGAAGAGAAACTCTATCAGGACTTGACTGAGTATGTGCGTTCGCTTGAAATTGGTGAATCCGATGCTGCCAAAACGCACAAGTTAGACAAGTTTTCCCGCACCAATCTCTTAATGCGAGCGGGTTCTTCGCCTCAAGCCTTAGCCGATTCGCTCAAGAACCTTAGCAAAAAATTCAATAGCGAGGAACTCAAAACGCTGACTCGACATGCTTCACAAATTAAACAAGTCGAAAAAGCTCAGGCTTTAGTTGACTTACTGAAAAAATCAACGCAGAAAACTATCGTCTTCACTACTCATCGAGCCACTTCTGCCTATTTAGCTAAAACGCTGGAAGAAGCGGGTATTGCGTTCGCTCAATTTCTCGGAGATATGTCCTTAAAAGAGAAAGATGCAGCAATAGAAGCATTTCGCGATCGCGTTCCAGTTTTGCTAGCATCCGAAACGGGTGGCGAAGGACGGAACATCCAATTTGCAAATGCGATCGTCAACTACGACTTACCCTGGAACCCGATGAAAATTGAACAACGCATCGGGAGAATCCACCGCATCGGACAGAAACAAGATGTCTTTATCTTCAACTTCTGTCTCAAAGACAGCATTGAAGAATATATCCTGCGAATCTTGCACGATAAAATCAATATGTTTGAACTAGTGGTGGGTGAAATCGAAACTATCTTAGGAAACGTTGACGACGAGTTTGATTTCAGTGAAGTGGTGATAGACATTTGGTTAAAGCATCAAGCCAAACCCGAATTAGATACTGCATTTGAAAACTTAGCGACTGAGTTGATCAAAGCGAAGGATAAGTATCGGGAAACCAGCGAACTCGATGAGCAGATTTTTGGAGAAGATTTTGAAGCTTAAGCTTGACTGTTTGCCCAAACTCGTGAACAGTTAACACAATCAGTGTGTTCCTTGTCTCAAAATGGTTTCCGATCCAATTCTGTCTACCCTAGCCCAACTCATCTCCTTACATGAAGGAATCGCCGAACCGGATGGCGAACAGGTTTTGAATGTTCTACTAACTCAGAATATTGCCAAAGCTCTCGACTTACCTGAAGAAGTTAGTTTAACCACTAGAGCCGATATTCCTGAAAGCTATTTCGTCACTTACCACTCAACACTCCTCAATAAGTTTTCTGAACTGCTAGCGGATAGAGGATGTGTGGCAGCAGTAGGTGTAAAGTATGACGGCTATCTAAAAACCACAGGGTTTGAAAAACTTCTACAGCAAACACTTGCTCCTCAAAATGGGTTGATTCGATTTCTGGATGCCAAACCGGAAACCACTCGTTATGTCTGGTGTAATGTTGCTTACACAGCGGAAGCGGATGAACGAAGAATCGGTATGGTTTCCTTCATCATCAATGAGTTAACTGGAGTTACACCGATAGATATTGGAGATGCTTTGTTTTGGGAAGCTGACCGAATTGAGGTGGATGATTCGGAAAGATCAATAGCAATGCCTTTTGAAGAATTGTCGAGGTTAATCGAACAGACAGCCGCAAAGTTAATTAAAGCTGAACTAGAGAATTGGAGCGCGAAGTTAACACGAACCCTTACGAGAGATTCCGAGCGACTTCATGCTTATTACGGTACGATCGCGGCTGAAATTGCCTCAAAAATTCAATATAAAGGTTTGCTCGGTGAGGACAAAGATAAGGAGCTGGCTCGGATTGAGGCAACTCAACGAGAATTAGAGAGAAAGCTAGCGGATATTAAAGAGCGTTATACCCTCTCTGTAGATGCTTTTTTACACAGTGCAATGGTCATCCATCTACCTACCGTTCATATTACCTGTGAATTGGTGAGAAAGAAAGCCAAGCGAACTGTGACAGCAGTTTGGAATCCGTTTACAAAAGTTCTTGAACCTTTACGTTGTGAAGTATCCGGAGAACCTGTTTATGAATTTTATTTAGATGATAAGACAGCTAAAATTATCTCAACTAACGCTTGGAACAAGTGATGCCATGTCTCACCTACCGATTGAGTCTTCAATCACGTTTTTTTACACCCATAACCTTGACACCTCAGCACAGTTCTACGAAGAGGTGTTGGGTTTGGAGCTATGGCTCGATCAAGGCAGTTGTCGAATTTATCGGGTGAGTGGTGATGGGTATGTGGGATTATGCCAAACTAGCGAGACAAAAACTGCGCCCGCTGAAAAGCGATCGCATGTGATTTTTACCCTTGTAACGCAGCAGGTGGACGAATGGTTTAACTATCTTCAGCAGCAGGGTGTTGAATTTGAAAAGCCACCCTCATTGAATGAAAAGTATAATATTTACCACTGCTTCTTGCGCGATCCCAATGGCTAAGCTGCTACGCAGATAATTTGCATAAAATGGT
>DATNPC010001004.1:0-5360 GCA_036703375.1 Allocoleopsis sp. | reverse complement strand
GGGGCCTCTATAGCTGCCTTGTGGCTGGCGTTTCAGCTACGGGAGGACACCTGTGTAATCCTAAATTGGCGCAAGCTGGGTAGTGCCTTAAGTATGGGATTTGCCATTAGCGGGATGCACTATACCGGGATGGCAGCGGCTCAGTTCATCGATCACCAAGAATTGACAGAAACTGTATCCTATGTTTTGGATACGTCTCTTTTAGGCCGTGCGATCGCAACAGCTACGCTAATTGTCTTAGGTTTAGCACTCCTCACCTCTGTGTTCGAGCAGCGATTGACGGCACAACGGGCGCGAGAGGAAGCCTTGAAGGAAAGTGAGCAACGCTTTCAGACGCTCATTTGCAATATGCCAGTGGGGGTATTGTTGCTGGAGCCATCCTTAGACATTATCTTCAGTAACCAAATGGCGATCGAGCGACTGGGCTTGACTGACAGCTATTTGGGCAAGCGGGGAGATTTTTCCCTCAAGCGACTATTGCTCCAGGAAGATGGCACGCCTTTTCCTCCAGGATATTTGCCCATGCAACAAGCGATCGCGACTAAAGCGCCAGTACATGATGTCGTCATGCGCGTTTGTTGTCCGAAAAGCCAAGAACCACGGTGGTTGCTGGTGAATACCGATCCCCAGCTAGCAGCAGATGGCAGCGTGGAGCGATTGATGTGTACGTTCAGCGATATTACATCAGCTAAGCGGGCGGAATCCGCCTTGCGACAATCCGAAGCCAGAGAGCGAGAGAAAGCCACTCAACTCGAACTGACGTTGCAGAAGTTAAGACAGACGCAAGCGCAGCTGATTCAAACCGAAAAAATGTCGAGCTTGGGACAACTGGTGGCAGGTGTGGCACATGAAATCAACAATCCCGTTAGCTTTATCGACGGGAACCTGTATTATGCCAACCAATACATCCATGAATTGCTCGATTTGCTGCATCTGTATCAGAAGCACTATCCCCATCCTGTCGCTGAGATTCAGATGTTTGCTCACAGCATTGACTTACGGTTTGTGAATGAAGATTTACCAAAGCTTTTGCGATCGATGAAAGTTGGTGCAGAGCGGATTCGTCAGATTATCTTGAGCTTGAGACATTTTTCGCGTCACGATGAATCTGAAATCAAGCCAGTCGATCTCCATCAGGGAATTGATAGCACGCTGTTAATTCTCCAAAGTCGGCTCAAGGCCGCAGGCAGGCACAGGGCAATTGAAGTGGTTAAAGAGTACGGCAATTTACCAATGGTTGAGTGTTATGCCGGACAGCTCAATCAAGTCTTTATGAATATTTTGACCAACGCGATTGATGCGCTCGAAGACCTCAGAATCGATTCATCTACCTCACGACAGGGAGAAATCGGACAGATGCCTTGCATTCGTATCCGGACTTCCTATCTACGGGGTCAAGACCAACACAACCCAGCATCTTGGCCAGGACAACGGGTAACCGATAGCGTTCTCATTCAAATTGCTGATAACGGTTCAGGAATGACAGAAGCTATCAAAGCCAAACTATTTGAGCCCTTTTTCACTACAAAACCCGTAGGCAAGGGAACTGGTTTAGGATTAGCGATTGGCTATCAGATTGTTGTGGAAAAACATGGGGGAAACTTAGGGTGCGAGTCTCAACCGGGACGAGGCACGGAGTTTTGGATCAAAATTCCAGTACGCTTACAGCTGCAAAACACTCAAAAAAAACAAGTGCTAAAGCATGCACCTCGCCTCAGTTTAGCAGCGATCGGCTGACAGGTAAATGCGATCGCGATCGCTAACCGAATCGTGCAATGGGATTCTTAAGAAAAATAAAAAAGTATCTGGCTCTCTTAGAATTTCATTTAGCGTAGAATAGTGCAATTTTCCTCTCCCTTTCGATAGAAAAACAGCAATTCTGTAAATTGCGCCAGAAGGTGTTGGCAAATTCATTATTTTTCAAAAACTTGGCAAGTCTCCCTGGATGATTTTACTATTCTTCATCCCTCTTGTTAATTTTTGGTTGATGTACCACCTCGCTTTTTCATAAGTTTTTTCAAGACGTATTAACCATCTGAAAAGGCTTTAACAAACTTAAGTAGCTACTGTTTAAACAGTAGCTACTGATTTAAATGGTTACTAATCTACTTACATTTGCGCTGAAAGAGCCTGCCTGAGCCTAAGGCACTAAAGACTAATAGCCCTAATACAGCAGTCGGTTCAGGAACGCTTTTGACCGGCTCTGAATTCAGTGAATTAAACGCTAAGTTAGCAATCACCTGATGCGTAGCTGTTGTCGGATGAATCTGATCCCAGAACAGGTATTGGTTGGGGCTAGCGCATACCGTGTTGTTGTTAAAGCAAGGAGTGGTTACATTCGTGAAGCCAAATTGAGCGGGATTGTTAATGGCGTTAGCAAATAGAGTATTAACATCAACAGATGTGACGTTAACTTCTGAACCTAAACTCCCGATTAAAGTGGCGATTTGAGCATTATAGGACTGAGTCAAATTGTTGAGACCTTCAGCGATTGGAGTATTGCTCGTCAGTGGAAGTGCTCCTAAATTTGGCAAGTTAACCACCATCAGATTTTTCGCACCAGATTGGACTAGCGAATTCAACGCTAACGATAAATTGCTAATCGATGCATCGGGCGTCGTATAAGGGGTAAAAGTAGCGCTTTGAGTTGGTAAAAAATCATTCGCACCAGCCCATACGACATAGAGTGCGTTCGGGTCAGCTGGTTGACCTGTTTGAGCTAGTAGACCTTGAAAAGCAATAATTTCCTGCTGTAATGCCGGTAATCTTGGATCGACGGTGTTAGCGCTTCCCGTCGTTGCTCCTGCAAAAGCAAAGTTGATGCCTTCAGTCGGGAAAGCGCCGGAAGTAACTGTCGTTACAGGAACTGGATCTAATCCCAAATCTCCGGCCAGATAATCCACCCAGTTGGGACCATTAGAAATACGTCCCTGAAAATAGGGGGGGGGAGGACTTCCAGTTCCCGTTAAGGCCTTGGCAGCATTAAACGCGTTTCCTGTATCTGAAATACTGTCACCAAAGACATACATGCTACTAAAACTTGCAGCTAATGCCTTCAGCGGTGACAGAACACAAAAGAGGACAAATCCTCCGGCTACAATTTGTTTTTTCATAGGAGTTTTCACCCTGACTAATTTTTGCGGTATGCAGTAAGCTTCAAGCCAAACGCACAAAGCTATACTGCGATTTCATGCCGCCGTTTTACAGGGGAGTAACTTGCTCCTTGAACTCCTTGTTCTGTCACAACCTGACTAAAAGTGTTTTCCCGTAAAATTACAGCGACAGATAATTTTTATATGTTCCTAGAGTTTAAAATGCAAGAGTCAGGTAACTCAAATACTGTGAAGATTAGATAAAACTCTTGTAAAGATTGTGTGAAACAATCTCTCGATTTTGTCATAGTGACTGCTATTGTGGCGTTTGCTGAGCAGAACTACAGCCCTGACGGTTCTAAATTGATCGTTCACTGGCCACTGTTTTAAGTCTCGCTTTCTACTACGGACTCGGAGAACTCGAGGGTGAGGGTTGGGCAGCTGGCTGACTTGGCTGATTTTTTAGCTTCAGTGCCTCTTTGGCGGATATCCCTTCACCCTGAGAGCCAAAATACCAGAGAGCTAACGCGGCTTCAGCACGAGTCACGGGTTTCTTGGGCTGAAATAGCGTTGTATAGCCAAAGACTCGACGGATATTCGATTGTTCGCCATTCTGGAAGTCTGCCAGTACTGCCCGTAAGGCTTTCGGGTCAATCTTTCCAGCATCTTGAAAGCCCCAAGTTTGCTTCACTGCATCTAGTGAGGCTGTCGGCAGCGCTTGACGGCTGTCCAACGGTACCTTCCACAACATTAAATTTTCCCGCGTTAATGGAGCGTCGGGGCGAAATAGCACTGCCGTACTGTCCCCACTTAAAGGGCTAGGAATGAGTCCTGCTTCTGCCAAGGCTTGAATGCTCTGAAAATCAGGATCGTTGCGAGGAACATCCTGAAAAGCCGGTTGAGACGTATCTGAGGCTAAGCGAATTTGCTGCCCCGGACGATTGGCATACATTTGATTGTTCGCTGCAACCAGCCAACGCGCAAACTCGCGGCGCGTGATGGTTTTATTGGGTTCAAATTTGCCACTGGTTGCACCTGAGTTGCTCTTCGCGTTAGATGGGTTGACGCTTAAAACGCCCAAGGCTGCTAAATCTTCAATATGCTGGCGCACTTCTTGGGGAAGCTTGTCAAGGTCAGTAAAGGTTTGCGATTGCCCTGACGCGGCTTCAACAGGCTGGCTAACTGCCTGAGATGGAGCTGTCGCTGCCTCAGACTCTTGCGGACTAGGCTCTTGCGGACTAGGCTGAGCCGCTGTTTCCCCACTATTGCGAATATATTGAATGTCGAAGGCTGTCACATCTGAGGTTATCTTCGCAGCCGACGGCGACCCGGCTTGGGAGTTCGCCCTGGCAGGACTCGATGGAATTGTGATAGTGACTTGTAAGTCATTACGACGTGCTACAAGCACGCCACCAGAATCATCGCTCGGCTGAGAAACGATCTGCCAGTTATTGGCACTAAATGCTTTTTGGTAAAAATTCTGAATGAGATTAATCGGGTCAGAGGATGACCAACTCGTCAAGTCACCTTGCGTTGCCGGTACGGTGAGCGGTTCAACCTTCTGTAGCTTTGCCCCTGGATAGAGGGGAATTTCCTGAGGAAAATTCCCTGGCAGTTGGGCTGGTGCTTGGCTTTGGGGATTTGCAGACGATGAACCACCGAAAAGCGTGGAGTTATCCTTCAATCGTGGGTCTGCTGCCAAAGAGCGCTCCAGCGATTTACCACTCGGATCGTTGGCACAAGAGGTCAACAAACTTAATAGGCAAGCCGCAAAACCAGCAAGTAGGATAGGGCGTTTATCGAACAACACGGGTGCTTTGGACTAATCATCTCAATTCCTACGCTAACGCAAATCACTCATCCAACATCCAAACTGTAGGCAGTTTTAACTGCTACCTCGCTTTCCTCTCACCTCTTTGATAGACTGCGTTTCCAGCGACGGAGGTGTTGGCATGAGTCAAACCAATCGTTGCTCACCTACCCGTTGGATGCGCTACAACAGATTTCATGTGCGCTCTCACGGCCCCGAGCGGTCGCTTAAAACCTCGTCGAGCGTGGTATCTTGGCTTTTGTGCAAAATTGGTAAAGACTTATGGGGATAAACGAGGTAAACACCCCAGCTATTTTTAGGTCAAAATAATTTTATCCTTATGAGTTTAGATCAAAACGATTTAGCGGCGGCAAAGAAGTCTTCAAAACTGATTGAAGCGACGCCAAACGATACTCAACCGGCTGAGGAAACTGCTGCCCAGGTGCCAGCACCGGAGA
>DATNPC010001003.1:0-8419 GCA_036703375.1 Allocoleopsis sp. | reverse complement strand
TACTCCAAAAAGCACTGAAAGCCCCAAATGACATCGCTCCGATTATCGAAGCTTCGCGCAGTATGGGCTGAGAGCGAACTAACCAGAATAATGACTGCATCAATCGCCCGTAAGACATCTTGATCTGAGGCTGACAGTATGGGAGCAACACAGAGGCGCTACAGGCGAGGACAATCATCAGTCCTCCCGCAATCCAATACATCCCTTGCCAACCAAAACGTGCCCCGATAAATCCGCTTACCGTTCGCGCCAAAAGGATGCCGATGAACAAGCCGCTCATCACAGTTCCTACGACTTTTCCTCGCTCTTGAGGTAAGCTGAGTTGAGCGGCAAAGGGAATAATTAGTTGCGCGACAATTGTTGTCATGCCAATCACCAAGCTAGCCACAACCAGCCAGGTAAGACTTGGGGACACCGCCGCAGCCAAGAGAGCGCAGGCCGTAGCTGCGAGCATGGTAACAATTAACTTCCGTCGTTCCATCAGGTCGCCCAAGGGGACAAACAGGAACATGCCCACGGCATAGCCGATTTGCGTGAACATGGGGATGAAACCTGCCTGTTGAGCGGATACCTGAAAACTCTGTCCTATCTGTGCAAGTAGCGGTTGGTTGTAGTACAAATTCGCAACGGCAAAGGCACAGATAATCGCCATCACCCAAACGGTGTCACGTCTCATCTAAAAACACCTCGAATGCGGAAACCGTCAGACTTCAGTTGACGGAGGAAGTGGAGGATGCAATTTTAATTGCCGTCCGCCAAGAATTGAATCTCAAAAACTTCAAATCCTCTTTAACCGCATTCTGAGTCAGTCGCTTGCCCGTCATGAGACAATGCAAGCTGATTACTTTGCGGTTAGGATTTTTCTTGAGCGGTGTCCAACTTTAAACTTACGTCCTCCTTTACAACTTGAGAGCGCTAATCTGAAGTTGCCTCATTTTTTATTTGGGTTAGCTGCTCATCAATTACCCCAGGGAAAAGATAAAACAGCGGAATGAATATGTAGAGGGCAATGCTCAATGTTGTGCTAACGAACGCTAAACTAGATGCGGCGAAATATGAAATTGGGTATCCAATACTCCAGATGGTGGCTTTCCGAATCGCTCTGTGATGAATCAAATTTTCACTCAATATATATTTATGGACAACATAAAACCAAAGGGCATTATAAGCAATTCCAGTGATAGCAAGCGATAGTCCGTAAAATATTACGACAGACCGTAATTCCCCATAACTTCCAATGAGTGCAGTGGAATATGGTATGAATGCTACGCACATCAATAACAGTAAGTTTATGACAAGCGCAGCACGGTCAACACGCTTCAATAAGTGGAAGAGTGCGTGATGATTTAACCAAATAACACCGATGACTATAAAACTGGTAACGTAACTCAAAAGGTGTGATCCGATGTCAAGCAGTTGCGTTACAGCTTCTGATGGCGTAGTACGTGATAAATCAGGAAGTTTTATTTCGATAACAAGCAGTGTCATAGCAATTGCAAATATACCATCGCTGAACATTTCAAAACGATTTATGCTCATCAATGGTACTGGCTTCGCCTTGTTCTTTCTGTATGACATATTGTTTTTTTTAGTAGTCCTATAAAAGTAAGGATATGCTGTAATTATCTTCAGAACACGCTAGATTATAATTTTTATGAAAGTGTAAAGCTTTAGACTTAGATTTCTAGACTTAAATTTATTAAATTTTGAGTCGTTTATAAATAGATAAAGGAAAACAGTATTCGGTAAAAAGCTAAAATAAAAATGTATTGTTAACTTTTTACCTTGCTAAATACTATTTCGCATCTAGAAACTTTGATGAACTGTCTGAGAGGATACCTATTTGCCAGATTGTTTAACTAATTCCTTGAGATGGAGGTAGGCTTCTTCTGGTGTAAGGGAACCCGATTCTTTTTCGTTAGGAATGTAGAACTCCCAATTATCTGGGAAGTAACGTACAACAAAACTAGGAATAAGCCCCAACTCCATAGCTCTTTTCCCAAGTTGTTCTGCTGTTTCTGATAGGGTGCGTTGAAGGGTGAACTGATGTTCTCCCATATCCTGAATGCTCCTAAGTTAATGGTGTTTTTTGTTACTCTTCCTGCGCCGGACTAGAATCTAGAAATTTTAATCTTAGATAGCTATCGGCTGTTATTTTTTCAGTGATAGCGGCTATCTTTTCCTTTTGATAGCAAACATTGTTAATCAATTTCATGAACAGAAGTTATGGAGAAATTCTGAGATGCCCTGCTTTCTTCATCGCCTTGGAGTTCTGTCTCTACCGCTGCTGTTGCAACGCAGCTTCTTGAAGCTTTTCATTATGTTCCTTAAACTTTGATTGAGCCGCCTCACTCAAATCCTCAGGCGTCCAATCACAGACATCATCCCATTCAATATGAAGGACTTCAATTTGAGGAAATGCTTCTAGTCGGTGACGAATTTCCCGCTCAAAGTAGAGGAAGTAGAGGCATCCTGGAGAGGTAAAACGAATCCGTAAAGAAACATCCCATCCGTTCTCTTTCGGCTGAACGTTGATATCTCGAATCAAACCCATATCTACCATTCCGAGTTCCAGACCTCTGGCCATACCACACGGATCGTAGACCTCATTCGCCATACGTTGAACCAGAGCTAGAACATCTTCTTCGGTTTTGAGTGAGTCGTTCATCATTTACCTCCCCTTGAGTACAGTAATCGCCTTCAATTCATACGGTTATATGCACGGCACTTAGGCGAGTACGATGTGCGCTCCAAGGTTCAGCCTTCCCCAATGCTCGCAGATGACTCCATTCGTCATCCTTAATACGGCTTTTGACCTGCTCAATCTCTATGCTGTGAAGTTGCGCCATGTTTTCACCAAGGATTTTTCTTTTGATATCCGGCGTTAACTCGGGATATCCATACCCTTCACGCAAGTCTTCAGGCATCTCAAAAGCCATAAATGCCTTGAGGATTGGTGAGGGATGATTTAACACACATCCTGAGCTAAAGAGTATCTGCTCAGGCTCGCCGTACTGAAGCAACTTCCCGATAATGTGGGCAAACCGGCGTGGCTGGCGCACAACCAAACCCATCGTAGATTCTAAATTGGCGTAAACATTGGGATGCATCTGCATTTGTAGTGCTGAATCCTCCAAAAAGGCCCAGCCAGTATGCACAACTTCAAAGGTCATGTCAGGAAATACAGCCGCCGCTGTCGAAATGTCCTGCACGTTGACAACATCCGCAGGTCCAGGTCCAACAGGTTGCGCCTTATGAAAGGCTACATGTTTCACTCCCAGTTCACGAGCTTTTTCAAAGAGCGGGTACGCATTTTCTGGATCGTCATAGAACATGGCGACCATCTTGTTTGACTTAGTGTCAAACATGCCATTTGAGGGATAGAACTTAAAGCCAACCGCTCCCTCACTCACTCGTTTTTCCATGTGCTCGAAGAGCGCATTTCGGTCTTCACTGAAGGTATCCACCTCACCGTAGAGTAGTACGCGCTCAGGAGCTAACCGTTTAAGCTCAACGTGAGCGTCCCAAGGGCTAGGTCCATTTTGGAGAACCGCCGAAATTTGAACGCTGTGGGCAACCACCATGTCCACATCAGACTCTACAAACAAGGCATGAGCCAAATCTTGGGCCTTCCAGCGAGTCGTAAACTCTTTCTCATTCAGTAGATAACCAGGCTCTTTTGATTCTAATGACGCATGGACTACCTTATGCCAAAACGTTTGTACATCCCGAAACTTTTCTTTGGCAAAGCTTTCGACTTTGTTGTCGCTTGAAAAGTCAAAAGCGTGTACTACCCCATCAATCACAAAAGTGTTTTCAATCATCGCAACTTGTGCGCTATAAACGCACCTTCCAAATAACAACAAAAAGTAGAAATAGTTTCCCAGCCGTTCAGTCGGTTAATTAGGCGACAGCGGGTTCTGTTGTTTGAGCATCCAGTCTGGCAAAGTGTGCATTGAGTGCCTCGAACGCATGCCAAACTCTTGAGAAACCAGCATCAATCGTCAGGTACATTAGGATAAAGCGCACCTGCTCTCGTGTCAGCCCATTCTGGAGGCACAAGTTCACATGAAATGGAAAAGGACCATCCGCGCTTAAAGTCTGTTGGCATACATCGCCTGACATTGAGATATAAACCCGTTCCACTGGCGTCAAACCAGGACGCCCCCAGACTTCACCTGCCATTCGCGACGAGAGGTCGCCGTACTGGGGGTCAAATGCTATCAGCCCCTCTTTGACATCGGTGTCTAATACCCAGTTGAGTTCTGGCTTAGGATGCGAAACCTTGTCTCCAGTAAGATAGAGACCTTTTTCGTCGAATTGGGCGTAGATTTCTTTGAGTCTGGCGATCGTTTCAAAACACTTCGGGTAGGCTCCGTACACCCCCATATGCAAAATCGCTTCTTTCACGTCTTGGCGAGTGGCACCATTCTCTAGAGCCATTCTGATGTGGAACTCAAGTGGTCCGTACAGCATTTGATCGCAAACATCGCAAGCAATGGACATGAAGGCACGCTGCTTCAGGGTCAGACCTGAACTTTCTTTGACTTCAACTGCATACCACGCTGCAAGGTCTCCGAAATCCTGGTCGAAGTCATTGAGAGCCTTAACGGTTTCTGGAGCATTCGATTTCGCTATCATGATTTTCCTCTAAGTAGTGATTAACTGTATTAATTCCTAGTCATGAAAAAATGTCGCGGCAGAAGCTCATCTTACTCACCTGCCCAAGGCTTCCTTTAGGTTTTCTATCTGGTCGGCATCATACTCATTCAGCATCACGATCTCTTCGTCGAATCCGCTCTGCTGGAAAGTTGCCATCACCTCCTCAACCGCGCCAACTACATAGACGTTGGTATCGGCACCTAACTTTTGCTTGGTTAAAATGAGAGTCCGCAGACCAGCACCGGATATGCATTTCAGATCTTGTAGCAACAAGACAAGGCTATGAACTGGCTCTTGTGTTGCTTTTTCCAACTCTTCGTGAAGCAGTCGTGCAGCACTTGCATCCAGTAACCCGGCTAAGGATATCTTGGCAGTACCTTCAGTTACCTCTAGCAGAGTTGCATCAAAAAATACCTGAGTAGGAAGAACTCTCACTCGAACTTTTAGTTCGTCTTGAGTGGACGGCAGTTTGACAGTCAGGCTTTCAGCATCAAAGTTGAAATAGGGTTGCCCATTAATCCAGACTTCGCCAATACACACGCTGTCAGGTGGCAGGATATCTGGTCCAACTCGCAGGATATTATCCTTAAATCCTCCTGGCTTCGGCTTGAAATACAAATCCATCGGCTCTTTAGTAATCAGCAGGTTCGTATAGACACAAGCCAAGTAAGCCAGCTCAAACGAGTGATAACCGCTCATGGAGTGACTGCCCTTACTTCGCTCAGTTCCCAGCAAGTAGGGAAGCCCATTGGCTAAAACATTGAAGTAAATGCCCCCAGCCTCGTAATCGAGGAACCAAGCGTTGTAAAAAGCTGCTGATTCACGAGCTAACCGTTGATATTCAGGATTACCCAGTGACCCGGCAAGGATGAGATAGGCTAAAATTGCCTGTTCCTGTTGCCACCAAGCTTTCCGGTCGTGCCATACAAAGCGGTGTACTTCTTCCCCTGGTTCTTTGATGCGCTCTACAACGTCGTACCACCCCCCACGCTGTAGGTCGCAGCCAACTGTGGGCATGATGACTGCAATCTTTTCAGCCAGGGCGACGTACTTTTCTTTAGGTTTCAGGTGGTGCATCCGCATGAGGTTCCAGGCAATTTTGAGGTTATGACCTACGACGGCTCGGTTCTGCTGCCACCCCCACGTCGTATCGTGGCTCCAATCCTCATAAAAACGTTCCTGAACAAACGGGCTGTGGTCGTAATCCGAGAAACGCTTTTCAATTGTGTCAAAGGTGTACTCAAGGAAATCGGCATATTCGTCAATGCCTGTCGCCAGCCAGAGATTAATCAGATAGGCTGGGGCATGGTCACCTACCGAGTTCCAGTTCTTTTTCGCACGGTTATGACCTAGAGACTCACCGTGGGGGCTGAGCGTAATCGGGTCAATGTGTGAGAAAAATCCTCCTTTATCCGTTTTGTCCAAGAAATAGCGGTTAAACAGATTAATGGTCAACTCAATGTCCTTCATAATGCGTGGGTCGCCCGTCACTCGGTAGGTCTGGGTAGGACCAACCAGCGCATAAATCTGCTCATAAGCTGGGATAGCGTCATAATCATCCCCAAATTCTGAGGAAAATATTTTCTGTTCGCTTCCATCTGGCTTCACGTCAACGGCGTGATACCAATAGCAAATCCCTTCGCCCTCATCGAGAAACCGCATATGTTCGCGCAAGTATTGAGTCCCTTTTTTAGCCGCCTCTAAGTAACGCTCTTCCCCGGTCATCATATAGGCTGTGGCAAAACCGTAAACCAGGCGTGAAATAGTGTCGGTTTCCTGACGATCGCTTTTGTCCTTCGTACCAACCAAGCCCAGTCCAGTGCGATATTTCCGATAATCAATTTCGGCATCTTCAAACTGCGATTTCAGGTAAAAATTGGCAAGATTTCGTATCTGCTTGACCCACCAATCTGGTTTTTCAAAAAGATACTCAGCTTCCGTCCGACCTAGAAAGACTATATGTTTAGCTTCAAACTTATGCTGAGCTGCCTCAGAGTAGAAAATTCCATAGACGAAAAGATACCGCTCTGGGACAAGCATCGCTCTCATCTGACTGGTACAGTCGTAGTAGGGTTCTCCTAGATTACGGACTAGCTCAGCATAGGTGGTTGAGGTTAATGTCACCTCAAAGTTTTTTCCACCTGACGTTTTGAGATTAAAAGTCCCAAAAGTTCCCTTACGTGAGTCAAAATCGATAACATACCCAGCGAGCAGGTCTGAAAACGAAAATCCCATGTTACTCATTGGATTTATTCGCGAAGAGTAGAAATTGATTATGCAGAATTATTTAGAAATCAGAACGACAATGCTACGACCTTTAACAAGATAGTTATTGCCTGAAACCACAACCTCTTGGCATGGTTCCACAATATCCATCGGAGAAGCGAGAGCAGTGTCTACGACTTTGTACCATCCCCTACCTTCAATAGAGGGAATTTCAAAATTGAGTTCCTCCCAGTACATATTGAGCATGACGTGAATATCTGCTTCACCTTCAAAGCCCCCCAGAGTAAATGCAAGAACTCTGGAATTAGAGTCGTACCAATCTGGGCTGAACAACTTGCAACCATGCCAAGAGATGTCCGCAAAGCCTCGCTCATTAACTTCCCCGCTGAAGAAACGGCGACGGCGTAAGGCAGGATGGCACTTGCGGAAATCAATCATCAGCTTGAAGAACCTGAACATATCAGAGTTCTTCTCCACAAGATTCCAGTCAAACCAACTAATTTCGTTATCCTGGCAGTAGGCATTATTGTTACCCTTTTGGGTACGTCTGATTTCATCACCTGCCACAATCATTGGTACGCCTTGAGAGAGTAAGAGAATGGCTATGAAATTCTTACTCTGTCGCCGTCGCAATTCCTCAATTTCTGGATTTTCCGTCTCGCCTTCAACGCCACAATTCCAGCTCAAATTGTCATTGATGCCATCCCAATTGTCCTCGCCATTGGGTTCATTGTGCTTGTAGTTATACGAGACCAAATCATTGAGGGTGAACCCATCATGGCAAGTGATAAAATTGATGCTGTTGATTGGTAGATGTCCGCTTGATTGGTAGAGATCGGCACTTCCAGCAATGCGCGAGGTGACTGCCCCGACTAATCCTGGCTCTCCTTTAACAAAGCGCCGGATGTCGTCTCGGAAGCGTCCGTTCCATTCTGCCCAACGATATCCAGGGAAGTAGCCAATCTGATAGAGTCCGGCAGCATCCCAAGCTTCAGCAATGATTTTGGTGTCAGCCAAGGCTTCGGATGTTTCAATGTGCCATACTACCGGCGGATGAGCCATTGGTACTCCGTCTTGACCACGGGATAGGATAGACCCTTCATCAAACCGGAAGCCATCAACGTGCATCTGGTTCACCCAAAATTCTAGGCATTCCACAATCAACTTTTCTACTATGGGATGATTGCAGTTGACAGTATTTCCACACCCTGAGTAGTCCATGTAGTACTGCCTGTCGTAGGGCACGAGGTGATAGTAAATGCTATTCCCAAGACCTTTGAAGTTAATGGTTGGTCCCAGATGGTTGCCTTCGCTGGTGTGGTTAAAAACCACATCCAGGATGACCTCAATCCCAGCCTTGTGCAGTGCCTTGACCATATCCCGAAACTCTCTGATATGGCTTCCTTCATCAGGGAAAGCACAATATGAACTTTCAGGGGCAAAGAAGCTGTGCGGGTTGTATCCCCAGTAGTCATTCAATGGCTTGCCGTTAACTTCTCGGATAATTTCCTTTTCATCAAAGTCAAATATC
>DATNPC010001002.1:0-3332 GCA_036703375.1 Allocoleopsis sp. | reverse complement strand
GCGATCGCTATACTCCAGCCATGCGCCAGTGCGTGGTCAAGCAGTTTCAGCCATCGGGGAACTTGAACCCCCAGCAGCTGAAAACCGCGCAAGAGTTATTTGAACGGGAGGCAGAGGTTTTAGAGGAACTCGGCAGCCGTCATTCCCAAATTCCCAATCTATTTGCCTTCTTCCCCTTAAGCACCCCGAGTCTGCAACCGGGAAAGGAAGACCAGTTTTTCTATCTAGTCCAAGAATTCATTGACGGACAAAACTTAGAGGAGGAACTAGAGACTCAAGGAGCGTTCTCTGAAGCACAAGCCTTAGAGGTGTTGCGGGAAATCCTTGGGGTACTGAAATTCGTACACGAGCATGACTCAATTCATCGCGATATTAAACCCTCCAACATCATGCGCGACAAGAACGGGCGTCTGTATTTGTTGGATTTCGGGGCGGTTAAACAAGTTAGAACCGTCGCGGCAACAGGAGCAACGATGGGGAAGTCCACAGGAATTTATTCCATGGGATTTGCACCACCCGAACAGATGGCAGGTTCCCAAGTCTACCCTTCAACCGACTTGTATGCCTTAGCAGTAACCATCATCACATTACTCACGGGGAAAGACCCCGGCGAGTTGTATGACTCCTACAACAACGGATGGAACTGGAGGCAATACGCGCCTCACGTTAGCGATACCCTGGCCGATACTTTAGATCGCATGCTATTGCCGTCGCCCAATCAACGCTTTCAGTCAGCGCAGGACGTTCTTGATGCGCTGGAACCTCGACCAATACCAGTTCAACCACCTATTACTCCACCCCCGCCCCCAACCCCCCACTCATCGACGGCACTTCAGTCACCAAATCCTGCGTCAACTCAGCCACCTGTTAGTTCTACCCGCTTTAGACGCCATCCCTTTTCTCTACTAGAGATGCTTAGTGGAGCAGCCTTTACGGGATTTGAAGGAGCGTTACTATTCATGGTGCTAAGTCATCTGCTGCCTGCACCGGGATTTAGCATAGGGTTATGGGGAATGATTATGGGGGGACTCATCTTTGCAGAATTTCGCCGCATTATTGAGAAATTTGATTTCTTAATTATTGCTGGCATCACCCTCTGTCTGATGTTCTTCATCCCAGCATTACAGCCTGGTATTCCCTTGGGAACAGCAGGTGCTGTGGCAGTTTTTGCGGGTGCGGCAGCGATCGCAATTACAGCACTTTTCCGGCTCGTTTACCTGCTACTATCTCGATTGCTGGGTTGAATGCCTGCAATCTCTTGCTTAGGGTCATCGTCTCATGTCCCAAAAAAACGAAACTGCGGTTCTAGTACTCTCTTTGGTGATTACTGTTGCTTTATTAGCAGCCGGTATAGGGTGGTTTACGAGTCGTAGTGGCATCGATTTGGGACGGTTGACGGGAAACCAAAGTAATCCGGGTTCAACAACATCGAGTGGCGCAAATGCATCGAAGCAGCCTGTGCGAGAGCGGATTAGTACGGGAGAAAAGCTATTAATTCCTTCCGAGGCAACTGCTGCCAAACAAATGGCTGTAAAAGCGATCGCATCGGGTAATTACGCTGAGGCTGTTTCCAGCCTGCAAGCTTCTCTCAACAGCAATCGCAATGACCCAGAAGCACTGATTTATCTCAATAATGCCCACATCGATAACCAAAAAAAATCTTACGCTATTGGGGCATCTGTGCCAATTGGTTCCGATGTAAATGTAGCCCAGGAAATCTTGCGAGGCGTCGCTCAGGCTCAAAATGAAGTGGATGCGAGCGGTGGAATTAGTGGTGTTCCGTTAAAGGTGACGATTGCCAATGATGATAATGACCCAGCCGTTGCTCAGCAAGTGGCGAGTGAATTCGTTAAGAACCAAAATATCTTAGGAGTTGTGGGCAACTTCGGCAGCGATGTTACCTTAGCCGCAGGAAAGGTTTATCAAGAGGGTCAATTAGTATTGATTTCGCCCACGAGTACGAGCGTGCAGCTTTCGGGGTTTAGCCAATATGTTTTTCGGACGGTGCCAAGCGATCGCTTTGCAGCCAATGCCCTTTCCCGCTATATGTTGACTCAGCTTCAGAAAAAGAAAGCCGCTGTCTTGTTCAATGCTCAAAGTAGCTACAGCAAATCCCTGAAAGATGAATTTACGACCGCTGTTTATGGCGATGGTGGGCAGGTTGTGGCTGAATTTGACCTGAAAAGTCCTAACTTTAATCCAGTTGATGCCGTTCAACAAGCGATCGGCAAGGGAGCAGACGTTCTGATGTTAGCGCCTAATTCTGCGACATTGGAGCAAGCGTTACAAATCGTGCAGGTCAATGATAGACGCCTGCAACTATTGGGCGGAGATAGCGTTTACAACCCTCTAACCTTACAGCAAGGTCGTAGCAATGCGAGCGGTATGGTGTTAGCCGTGCCTTGGCACATTCTGGGCAATCCTCAAGCTGAATTTCCTAAAGTAGCGAATCAACTTTGGGGCGGAGAAGTGAACTGGCGCACGGCAATGGCTTATGATGCAACCAAGGCACTGATTGCCGGGATTGAGAGGAATCCGACGCGTACTGGCGTTCAACAAGCCCTCTCATCGTCGAACTTTTCAGCCGTAGGGGCTGCTGGTTCGATTCAATTTTTACCCTCAGGCGATCGCAATCAAGCCGTACAGTTAGTCAAAATTCAGCCCGGTAAGCGTACCAGCTTTGGCTATGAATTTGTCCCAGTATCCAAGTAAGTGCTGTGGCTACCAATTCTTAAACTTCGAGCGTCAAGATTGAACTAAGTCTGCACTAGCGATCGCAATACTAATTATCTGAACTCAGTACTATGTCCCAGAAAAACGAAACGACAGCTCTTATCTTGGCTCTGCTTATAACTGCTGCGCTACTGGCTGGTGGCTTCTGGTGGTTTAGTCGTAGTGCTGGATTGAATCTATTCAAAAGCAGTCAAGACAACGCTGGTGACAATCCACTAACAACCGGAACCTCTCCCGCCAATTCCTCATCCTCCGCGCAAGCGAATACTCCAACCTTTGCTCAACTATCAAACGTCCCATCAGGACTCTTCAGCTATGGCGGTAGTACATCCTGGGCACCCATCCGCAAAGGTGTAGACTCCGCGATAACAGCTGCTCAACCCCAATTTCAACTGCGTTACGTCAATCCCCCCACTGGTGCTCCTAGCTCTAGCACTGGGATTAAGATGTTGCTAGACGGTCAACTCTCTTTTGCTCAGTCGTCTCGACCAATTCTTGACCAAGAATACAACCAAGCACAGCAACGCGGTTTCAAGCTTCAGCAAATCTCGGTTGCCATTGATGGACTCGCTGTAGCCGTTAACCCAACCTTGACCATT
>DATNPC010001001.1:0-11908 GCA_036703375.1 Allocoleopsis sp. | reverse complement strand
TGCGACCATTTCGTGTGATAGCGTACATGTTCGCGATCGGTATCTAACGTTCTTACCAACTCGCTAAAGTTGGCATACAAATCTCCATCATGCCGATTAAAATCAATCCACTGTACCTTGGCTAACGCTGGGTGTAATTCGATCGGTTCAACATCTCTATGCAATACCGTCACAAACCGTTTATTCAACTTCTGGGCATATTCCACTTCATCGCTACAATAGGGCGAATTTACCGAGCGAGGAGAGATGATAAATAGGAAGTTATCGGAATTTTCAATACCTCGGTAAATCTCTTGCTGAAAATCGGTTCCCGAAGCAATACTCTCTTGGTCAAACCAAGTCGTTTTGCCCTGAATTTGCAGCGCTTCATTTAACTTCCGGGCAAAATCGGAATCGGCACGGGAATAGGAGATAAACACTTCTACCGATGAATCAGTCGGTTGACTCAGGCTTTCGCCAATGAATTCTTCATGTAAGGGAAGTGGCGGGTGTTCTTGCCGCTGTCTGGCAACTTTCAGCCAAGCTTCAGCATGTTGTAAGTTATAGCCCCGTAATAAAATGCTAGGGTTGCGGTTTTGTCGAAACCATTTTAGAGCTTTGACCAACAGAACCTTGTGCTGTTCGTAGTAGTAAGCATCTTGCTTTAATTGGTTTAATAATTTATCGACGCTAATGTGATAGCTCTCTTCGTCAGAATACTGGGTGAAGTCAATAAACTGTAGCCCTTGGATTTGTAGCGGTATTTCTTCGAGGTTGGTGGGTTCGATCAGTAGCGGAATAATCCGTTTTTTATGTGCCAAGGCATGCGTTAATTCATCTTGGCAGTATTTAGACTGGATTGAATCAGGTGAGATTAAATAAATGACGTTATCTGCCCCTTCGATTCCGCGATCGATTTCAGTCTGAAATTGGGTTCCCGTTCTAATGTCAGTCCGATTAGTCCAGATGGTAAAGCCTTCCCGCATCAAGCTTTTGCCAATTTTCTCCAAGACGGCTCTGTCTTTATCGGAGTAAGCAAGGAACACCTGAGTCAGTAAGTTATTCGCATTTTTGGTACTTTCGCAAATATACTCGCAATGTAAGTCAGTCGGAATACAGGGGGGTTGTTCGTTCTTAAACCGGACTTTTAACCAAGATTCTGCCTGAACTCGTTCTTCCCCAATTAATAGGTATCTCGTCTGCTTTTGGTTTCTTTCCCAAGCTAAGGCTTTGACTAAAAACCGAGTATGCTGTTCGACGTAATCGGCATGCTTGCGAATTAAACTAACTAATCCAGCAAAGGATTGGTCAAAATTATCCTGCTCTTCTCGGAAGTAAACCCAGTTAATTTTACCAATCGTGGGATGCATTTTATCCCAACAATCATTCGGTTCAACGTGGAGTAAAGGGATAATGCGTTTGTGGCGCTTAACCGCGAGTTCAATCTCTTTCAGACAATAGGGAGATTTGACGGAATGGGGAGCAATGATAAATAGAAAGTTATGAGACTGTTCGATGCCATCATCAATTTGGTTTTGGAAGTCTACTCCAAGGGGAATATCATTTTGGTCAAACCATACTTTAAAGCCTTCTTCTAGTAATCGTTTGTGAAGATTAGTGGCAAAGGCTTTACTATCTGCTCGTCCGTAAGAGATGAAGGCATCGAACAGAGTTTTCATAGTTTTGATTTTTTCGCAGTTAGAGCATTCTCAAAATTATACTCTTTGGATAGTTGACAAATTTTAAATATTGTGTAGATTAAAAGCAATCGACCAGGGGTTCACACCCCTGGCTACTTAAGCAGGCTTTACTCCCCATGTCCTAAAGCGTCAATTCAGCCATCAGTTCAGCTACAGGCATGATGCGTTTGGTACGTCCCGCCTTCGTCCCCGCAAAGACTAAACCGTTTTCCACATCGCCTCTAGCCGCGCGATCGAGTGCTTGAATTAAGCAGTAAGTTTCTCGCTTGTCCCGACAGTTACAAGCTTGCAAACAGTTGGCAATACAGCGTCGTTCCAAGTCTGGGGAGTGCGCGATCGCTTTTTCGACAAATTTATTTCGCAAGGCACGTCCGGGGACGCCCACCGGACTGGGTACGATCGCGATATCCTCTGGACTGGCGTTGAGATGAAATTCTTTATAGCGAATGTCAGCATCACATTCCTCGGTGGTAATGAAGCGCGTCCCGATTTGCACCCCACTCGCGCCTAACGCCAACATGGCATCGATATCCGCTCGATGCCAAATCCCACCAGAGGCAATGACTGGAATCGGACTACCGAGTTGGTGATGCAGGTAATCTACAAGTTCGGGAACAATACGTTCAACCTGGCACGTTGACTCGTCCATCTCCTCGGATGTCGCACCCAATCCGCCTGAAGAACGGGGACATTCAGCGATAAATGCATCGGGTAATCGATGGTAGTACTGTTTCCAATGTTGGCAAATCGAGGCGGCAGCAGACACCGTTGATACGATCGGCACGAGCGCTACATCCGGGTAATCTGCCGTGTATTCTGGCAAATCGAGCGGTAAGCCTGCTCCAGCAATAATCAGATTAGCTCCCTGCTCGACGGCTGTTCGCACCAAATCGGGATAATTTTTTGTGGCAACCAAGACGTTAACCCCAATCAAGCCGTCAGGACTAATGGCACGCGCTTTTTGCAATTCATCAATCAGTGCCAATCGATTCGCGATAAAGAACTGGTATTTTTGGCGGCGAGGAGAATAGCGATCGCAAAAGGATGAATGGAGTCCCAGTCCGAGGGTAGCGATAACGCCAATGCCACCAGCTTGGGCAACCGCGCCTGCGAGGTTTCCACCGGAAACCCGCACTGCCATCGCCCCTTGCACGATGGGATAACGAGCTGTGTATTTGCCGATTTGCAGAGAAGGAAGTGGTTTCATTAAATCAGATGTCAAGACAAGAAATAATCTGCACTTCTAGGAGAAGAAAGTGCAGATTAGATTAGTTAGAGGGCAAAGCGATTAACAATGAGCAGTGAGCAGTAAACAGTGAACAGTGACTGCATGATGGTGGGAATTGAAAGCGTGAGGCGTTAGCTACTGCTCACTCGGTAACTGTTCGCTGTTAAATGATAGGAGCAGCGATCGCTACGGGTTGTGCTGGAGCAGAAGCTAAATCTAGGGGGAAGTTGTGGGCATTGCGTTCGTGCATCACTTCAATCCCTAAGTTGGCGCGGTTGATGATGTCTGCCCAGGTATTAACTGGATGCCCTTGAGCGTCCAGGATCGATTCGTTGAAGTTAAACCCATTCAGGTTAAACGACATCGTACTGATACCCAGTGCCGCAAACCAAATGCAGACGACAGGCCAAGCCGCGAGGAAGAAGTGGAGCGATCGCGAATTGTTGAAGCTGGCATACTGGAAGGTTAGCCGTCCAAAGTAACCGTGAGCGGCGACGATGTTGTAGGTTTCTTCCTCTTGACCGAACTTGTAACCGACGTTTGCCGATTCGGATTCACTCGTCTCTCTCAATAAACTCGACGTCACCAAGGAACCGTGCATCGCGGCAAAGAGCGCTCCCCCGAATACTCCAGCAACACCCAACTGATGGAACGGATGCATCAAAATATTGTGTTCTGCCTGGAAGACAATCATGAAGTTGAACGTGCCGCTAATTCCTAGCATCAACCCATCAGAGAAGCTACCTTGCCCAATGGGATAAATCAGCAATACAGCCGTTGCGGCGGCAACCGGTGCTGAGAACGCGATCGCAATCCAAGGACGCATTCCCAGACGGTAGCTGAGTTCCCATTCCCGTCCCATATAGCAATAAATGGCAATCAGGAAATGCAGCACGATTAATTCATAAGGGCCGCCGTTATAAAGCCATTCATCGAGGGAAGCTGCTTCCCAAAGCGGGTAAAAGTGCAGACCAATTGCCGCCGAGGTGGGAACAACAGTTGCTGTAATGATGTTGTTGCCGTACAGCAGAGAACCAGAAACCGGTTCGCGGATGCCGTCGATATCGACAGGAGGAGCGGCAATGAAGGCTAAGACAAAGACGAGCGTTGCCGTCAGGGCAGTAGGAATCAGTAAAACGCCAAACCAGCCAATATATAGCCGATTTTCGGTACTCGTAATCCAGTCGCAAAACCGCGACCACGGGTCATTGCCCGTGCGTTGCCTTAAAGTTGTTGTCATTGGATGAACAACTCCTGAATAAATTGAGATAAATGCGATAATGTTTAGCAGGCAAAGCATAATGTTGCTTTCCGCGCTTAAAACTATATAACCAAATAGCAATTAAGCTGTCAACTCTTTTCCCAAACTTTTTTCCCAAACTTTTTTAAGCTTTGCCGTATCAGTCTGGTACGCGATCGCTTAACAGTTATCAGTGACCAGTGGCCAGTTATGTACCGAACTACATCGGGTAAAAATCCCCCAGTTCCATAAGTGGTATGTTTCAGGCGGGGTCACTGTTCACTGTTCACTGTTCACTGTTCACTGTTCACTGTTCACTGCTCACTGTTCACTGCTTTAATTCATACTCGTGAGTTATGTTCCAGTCGCTCTCAATCGGCTTGACGAGCGACAGGCCGAGCAGTCGCAATCCCAAACGCTCAAACCAAGGTACAGCTAAACCCCAGCGCATTTTAGCTAGGAAAAATTTCTCAAACGCCGCTTTAATCCAACTGACCCAACGACCTCGAAGTGCGATCGCGCGTTTGCGCGTTCCGGTCACGGGATCGGGTAACACGGGATTGGCAATAAATGCAATTCCCGTATCGCCAAAGTCCGACAAACAAATCGCATCAAGCGTCGGAGTGACAGGTTGAGCAGAAATCGCCCCTAACTCGATCGCAATATTGTGTGCCACTGCCATTCCCATCGCCTCTGTCATCTGACCTGTTTTTGGCACTCCAAGGGGAATGGGGGTGACGGCTGGGGGTTTTAGCTGCACTGCTATCCCAATGCTATAAATCGAGGGAAATCGAGGATGTTGATACGTCGGCAGCACGGGCAAAAATCCTTGCGCGTCCGTCAAGCCTGGAACGTCACGCAAAAATTGTGCGCCTCGAAAGGGCGAGAGTAGCATGGAGTAAGCAAAGGGTAGTATGCGATCGCCTGAGAGTTGCATCGATTGGGGCTGAATCTGCGTAACTGCCACATTCTCAATCAGCTCAATGTCTCGTTCGGCGAGCAATTGCGTTACCAATCGAGCAGAATTCGCCATTCCCCCAATGCCCAAATGACCTGCATAGGGTTCTGGCGTCACCAGGGTGATTGGCACCTGTTGCCGCAATCTCCGCCGTCGCAGGACATAATCTGCCAAGAGCGCAAACTCATAAGCTGGGCCCATACAACTCACGCCTGGTACGGCACCCACGACCAACGGCCCCCGATGGTCGAGAAACTTCAGCCAAGCGTCTTGTGCCATAACAGCATGATTGGGTTTGCAGACAGACTGAGTGTAACCCGTCTCTGGCCCCAAACCCGGTACGGCATCCAATGCTAATTCAGGGCCTGTAGCAATAACCGCATAGTCATATGCGATCGCTTTTTCTCCAACCGTAATCTGTTGCTGATGGGGGTTCATCTGTGTCACGCTCCCCATTACCCATTCAATTCCCCTATGGGTAACCAACTTGCCGATATCGAGCTGAATTTGCGCTAATGAGGTTAAGCCCAGTGCCACCCAAGGCAATGAAGGAATAAATGTAAAGTTTGGCGTATTCGCAATCAGCGTGATGCGATGCTGACAAGGTAGTAAATGTCGCAGTTCGTAAGCGGTTGGCAATCCTCCAATTCCTGCACCAATAACAACAACATGAGCCATTACCAACAACAACCCTGCTAACTTCTATCTCAATGTTAGAGGAAAATGAGACTTTCAAGCTTGATATAGATATAACTATATAGCGTTATCGCGAGATGATTATAATAAGGAAATATGGACGATAGCCTAACAACTCGCTAACCCCTATGCAACTTACGAAGAAAAATCTCGAAGAACGGCTTAACCACGTTTACGACGCGATTGTCATCGGGGGTGGCGCTGGAGGACTTTCTGCTGGTATCTACCTTCAACGCTACCGCCTTTCTAGCTTGATTATTGATAAGGGTAAAGCGCGATCGTTCTGGATGCAAGAATTGCACAACTATTTAGGTTTACCGCCAGATACCCCCGGTCGCACCTTGCTGCAACAAGGCAAGAACCATTATGGTTCTTTAGATGGAGACTTTCTCAACGGTTACGTCGAGGAAGTAGTGGATGAAGGAGATACGTTTGCCATTCGGGTGAAAGTCGGTCGTCAAAATAGCACTTACTCGGTATTTCGCTCGAAATACTTAATTGCGGCTAGTGGCATCATTGATATTCTGCCGCCGTTAGATGATATGCAGAATGTCTATGATTACGCTGGCTATAACTTGCACGTCTGCCTGATCTGCGACGGCTATGAGATGATCGACAAGCAATGTGGGTTGTTTGTAGGGAGTGAAGGCAGTATTGAAACAGCGTTTCCGTTGAGTTGGTTTACTCCCTATATCACGGTCTTCACGCATGGCGCATTTGAGGTCAGCGAGAACATGCGTAATAAACTGCGGGAGCATGGTTATCGTTTAGTAGAAACACCCATCAAGAAATTTCTGGGCGAAAATCACCACATGACGGGTGTTGAGTTAGCCGATGGCTCAGTGGTTGAATTGGAAATGGGACTCATCTCCATGGGGTCGCGCTATCACAACACTTATCTTGACGCACTAAACCTAGAACGTGAGGGCGGTAATTTGGTAACTGATAAAATGGGTCGCACATCTCATCCTCGAATTTTTGCGATCGGGGATTTGAAGGTTGGTCTCAATCAAGTTGTGGTGGCAGCTAGTGATGGGGCTTTAGCCGCAACTCAGATTTGGCGTGACATTCGTCGTGCTTCTGGTGCTCGCCGTTGGGAAGAAAATCTCGCGCTTCCGGTTTGAGACGATTGTTATCGAGGAGTGTGAGCGATACGCTCATGACACTCTAGAAACTCACCGCTACTACGTTGAGCGGTGAGTAGTTCATAATACTGGCATTCCCACAAAACTATAACGACTGCCCTATGTCTGCCTTCCCATCGCAAGCTCCGACTTGGGTCTGTGTGCGAACCCTCAGCGATCATCAAAGTTGGGTTCGGTCAGTTGCTATCAGTGATGATGGACAGATTTTAGCTAGCGGCAGTGGCGATAAAACCGTCAAACTCTGGAATGCAAAGACAGGAGAACTCCTCCACAACCTAGTTGGTCATACTGGCTGGGTGCGAGCGGTTGCTATTAGCTGTGACGGACAAATTGTTGCCAGTGCTAGTAACGACAAGACTGTGAAGCTTTGGCACTTGAGGAGTGGGAAACTCTTGCATACCCTAACCGGTCATTCTGACTGGGTACGAGCAGTTGCTTTTAGTTCTGACGGGCAACTCATGGCTACTAGCTCTCAAGACAAAACGATTAAGCTTTGGCATCCTGAAATCGCCAACCTTTATCGTACTTTGACCGGACATTCGCACTGGGTCGTGGCTGTTGCGATTAGCCCCAATGGGCAGATGCTGGCGAGTGGTAGTAAAGACAACAGCATCCGGCTATGGCATTTGCACGCGCATCAACCCAGTCACCTTTTGACGGGGCATGGTGGAGAAGTATTATCCGTTGCCTTTAGCCCAACCGGAGCAATCCTAGCTAGCGGTGGTGCCGACAACACCATTAAACTTTGGGATTCACGCACGGGAACTCTTTTGAATACCCTCGCCGCTCACTCCAGTGCTGTAAATTCTGTTACCTTCAGTCCCAACGGGCAAATCCTTGCCAGTGCCAGCCAGGATACAACCATTAAACTGTGGCATCCGGCTACGGGAACGCTCCTCGATACTCTCACCGGACACCTCGGCGGAGTATGGTCTGTTGCATTCAGTCCCAACGGACAAACTCTGGCTAGTGGCAGTTGGGACGAAACCATCAAAATCTGGCAAGTGTTTGAAAAGTCGAGGTTTTGAGATTATGGGCTATCTATCCTCTACCACGAAACAAGTATCAATTGCGATCGCAGCAGCGATATTCCTCGCTCTAAGAATTGGGCTATCTGCTGCCGCCACTCCGTCTAGTGCTGCGCCCTTATTCGAGAAAGTCGATCGCTACGAAACCACTATCGCCACGAATCACGATCCAGCTGATATCTATTTTCCCATCTCATCCCATACCCAGACTAAAACCGGTGCGTTCCCGATAGCCCTGCTGTTGCCCGGTGCATTGGTAGACAAATCTTACTACTCGAATTTCGCCAAGGTAGTAGCTAGTTATGGATTTGTTGTCGTTGTTCCCAATCATACGCATTCAGTTCCAGCTCTCGGATTGAATGGACTCATACCTGAAGCATCGCAAATCAATGATGTTCTCAACTATATGGTGACGGAAAACGCCAACCCAACTTCACCGATGGCAGGCATGCTCGATACCAAGAAATTGGTCTTGCTAGGTCACTCTTATGGAGGTGCTGTCGGCATGAGTGCGATTGAGAATTCCTGCATTTTTCCCTTATGTGAGGGAAATTTTACTCGACCTGATGCACTGATAGGTGGAGCTTTTTATGGCACCCATCGCAAAGATTTCAAAACAGGAACGTTTAGCGCTACCAAGAATGCTGGAATTCCTATTGCCCTAGTCGAGGGGAGTCGCGATGGAGTCGCAACGCAGGATGAAGTTCGAGGCACGTATGAGTTAATTCAAGATCGACCCAAGCTGCTGATTACTGTGAATGGTGCCAATCACTTCAGCATTACTGATGTCAATAATCCTGCTGGTGCAAAACTAGATTCCAGTAATCCAACACTCGACCAAGCTGTAGGTACAGAGACAATTGCGCGTTGGAGTGCGTTGTTTTTACGAGCGTATGCACTTCATGATACCTCTGCTCTAGACTATCTCAAGAATACTAATAATTCTCGCGATGAAAACGTCAATGTAATCAGTTGAGCGCCACCAATTTATGACCCGGTTTTGGTACTAAGTGGATTTATATTGACTGTTTGTAATATCAGCTCAATGAAATTTAAATGAAGTTAAACTAGATGAGGTCTAGTGATTTAAATCACTCATTTTTCTGAGAAAAATCACATTTTCTATTGACTGCCAACACATTATCTCTTCAGTCAATTGCAGAAGATATCAATGTCGAAAGGGTTCTCTCAATCAGCTCGTGTACGCGCCACGAATAAAGCGCGACTCTTAGTGAGATGACGGTCGAATAGTTGAATTCATCAGCTGAAAGCAACTATTTTGGAAAGTTCATCGTCAAATTGTCTATCCTTAACCCCTACTGAGAACAGTCCTGTACAGAGTCTGAAGGTGGTACTTATGCTGGGATTACTATTTTTAATTGGATACGTCACTAGCTGGGCAATCTTTCTTGACCGTTTATTTGCCAAAGATTTGGAAAAGTTAGGGTAAAAATGCGATCGCATTGTTTATGGGTCATCCGTGAATCGTGAGCGAGTAGTAGTTTTCTACTATTTGTACCTACCTACTTAGACAAAATTGCTATGGATGAAGTAGTGATGAGCGTCCTCTCACGCTTGGTGCAACGTTTTGCTACTGGTCAACGATAACATTAACGTCCAAATTCCAGTGGTGAGGAAGCTAATACCAGGTAGTAGTGCCAGTAGTCCAGGAGTGCTAAACGGCCACTCCGACCAAATGAAAATCCCTAAAATAATAGTTGCGATCCCGCTGAAGAGTACCCAAACTCGATTTGACCTCGGACGTAATTGAAATGCCAGGATTACCTCTAACGCTCCTTCCATGAAAATGGCAATTCCCAACGCTAGCGTCAGGCTGAGGATCGAGCTAATGGTGTCTTTCAGAAGCAAGATACTGACCGCAATATAGAGAATACCCAAGATGAGCTTGGGCCAAAAGCCTCTAGCCGGTTTTGTCTCAAAGGCATAAATTACCCGGAGGACACCGCCCATTAGTAATGCCCAAGAGAGTGCCATCGTTAGAGTCTTGATAGCAAATGTTGGGGACGCGATCGCTAAAATACCAAGAAGCGAGAGCATGGCTCCCATTGCCAGGATACCTACAATAATCAGGCAAATACCGAGAGCGATCGACCATCTCAGTGAATACTTTAAGTCCCTAGTTTCGGTATCCATACTTATTAAACCTCTCGCAAAAGCCTATGGTTGTCACGTCGTAGTGGTACTTACCTCTACGGCGATGCTACTTATGCAAGAAGCTTAAGGAGGAATGTCACTGAAATAACATAGGTTCGTAGTCGGCACTGAGCGTGCCAGAAGCGAAGACAGCGCTTACTACAAACGCTTAAGTCAGTGCCATTCAGCTTAAGGAGTTAAATATTTATAGCGCTTAGTCGTTACCTATTACTGTCCTAACTGATTTTCTGTTCTCGAACTAAGGTTAGACTAACCCATTCTCCTTTATCGCTGTAGGTGCGAACGAGTCGCTGCCGTCGATTGGGTTGTAACAACCAACCGACTTCTAGCACGAAAACATGACCGGGTTTAACCACTAACGGGCAGTTGGAGGACGCTCCGTCTGGTAGCAGAACGACTTGGGTGGGTAAAGCGCTTTGGTCGAAGGTGAGAACGGAACCGTTAATCTGAGCAGTAGAGCTAATAGTGCGAGCTGATGCACCAGCTCCATAGGTGAGCTGTTGTACGATACGATTACTGTCTTGGCGATCGATCTTGAGGTGAGTCGGATAAGTATCAGGCGATCGCAAATCGGGATAAATCGTCATTGCCTCACCCTGCCATTCTCCCAACAACTGTTCTACAGTTAAGGGTGGGCGTTCTGGAGTATCTGTTCCAGCGAGTTTTTCCCGAATTAAGGTTAATCGTTCGATCTGATTCTCTTTATTATAAAGCTGCACCAAACGCAAACGGCGATCGCCCTCAATTAAACCCAATTCTGCACCAAATTCAGAGAAAGGGCCCCACTGAATTGAGCCTTGCGAGAACGCCCCATTGTCTAAAAACAGGGTACTGCGATTTAGGGAACTGTATTCTAAAACTTTTTCATTGGCAGGTTGACCGGGTGGGAGGCGGCGGATAATCTGACGAATGGTTTGATTATTATTGAGTCCTTCCAAGCTCACTACAGTAGGTATATCTTCCAAGAGTTCTCCTTGGGGCGAGAAGCGGGTAAATGAGCCTTGCCATTCGCCTAGATTTTTTAAAAGATATTCCCACTGTGATGTCATCTTTCTATTTACAGAGTGGTCTGCACGCGATTCGTTTCTACAATTGTAGGAGGTTCCAATGTCAAATCAATATGCCGTGGCTTGGTTGGAGGAAAATCGCATATTATTTTCCCTGTCTGAGTAATTGAACAAAATTTTAATCAATGCTAAGGTTGGCAGCCCATGATTTCTCAATTGGCAAACATTAATTTACCCGAGCAGACTGAATTAATTTTCGCTGTAGTATCAGCCGCCCTAAATAAAGACCAAACAACGCTGACTCGGCTCCTCAAGCAAGTCGTTTATAGTCTTCCGTTTCAATATCCAGAATGTTTGAGAGGGGAAATCGCCAGCCACTTGCTCAACCAGATTAGGAGAGAGCTTGAGAACTCTTTGGGAAGTCCAACTCATCCGATAATTGCTTGGTTTGTCGTCTATGTCGGTTTGGGTTCATCTCCACCCGAAGCCGTTCAAGCCGTGCAAATGATTCTCGAAAAAGAGTTTAAACCGTTTGAAGATTTTTTCGTCGATCGCCAAGGAATTCATTTCTACGATCGCGCAGTTACTCCCGAAAAAATTCAGCAAATTCCTGAGCGATTATCTGAGTTTACCCAGATGAGAGTCAGGATTAATGCTTCCGAGGTTGACGGAGTGATGGAGAGATTTAATTTATCTGAAGCAGAAGCCAGAGATTTGTTGCTCAATCTCAAGATTTTGGAAAAGAAAATGGA
>DATNPC010001000.1:0-12207 GCA_036703375.1 Allocoleopsis sp. | reverse complement strand
ATCTTTTAGCTTTAAGGGCACAAGAGTTGCCTCAATCAATGCAGAACTAACAATACTCGCCATCTTTGACCATGAAAACTTCTTCGCTTGTTCTAATCCAGCTGCAATTAATGAGTTGCGGATACCTGGCTTTTGCACATCACAAAGGGCATCAGCCATCTCATTAACATTATCGTCATTCACATATAAGGCGGCTTCCCCTGCTGCTTCAGGAATAGATGCATTGGGGCAAGTAATCACTGGACACCCACAAGCCATTGCTTCCAGTATCGGCAGGCCAAAACCTTCATACTTGGAAGGATAAACGAGGGCAACAGCACCTGAATAAGCTGCTCTGAGTTCCTCATCGCTCAATTGCAGCATATGGACAACAGTACCTGAGGTATAGGCTCTCAACTCAGTGTCTAATAAGGAGCCGCTACCCGTAAAGACAATATCAAAGCCGTTTCTACTGCACAGTTGAGCAAAAGCTTTGACGAACAAAATAGTATTTTTATAACCGCTTCCAGCACCAACTCCCATAAAGTATGGCTTCGAGATACCATACTTTGTTTTAAAGCTATTCACCTCTTCTACATGCGCTGGGAAAAAAGTAGACTTCACTGCACAAGGGGCAACTTTTACTGACTCTGGGGAGATATGCGGGAAAAACTTAACTAAGTCACGCGCTGTATTCCCTGAAATTGCCAGATAGGCGGAAGCATGTTGGATACCATGATGCTTTTCTCTCCACATAGGAGAATCAAGATTTGCTCCTAAAACTTCTGGAATCATGTCATATGCCATGAATACAGACGGTGTAGAAAGAGGGGTTGTGTAGTACGTCGAGATAAATAAATCAGCTCCCTCTTCATCACAGACTTGCTGTAACATTTCGCGATCGGCATCTGTTCTGCCGTAGTCATACGGTGGAACAGCCCGATATTGGATACCAGAAATTTGTGGCGCAGTTCTACCAGCCCGGTCAAGAACAATAAGATGTCTAGCAAAGCCATTTTCTGACCATTCTTCTAGCAAAGACCGCCATACACGAGCAATTCCTGTTTGATAAAGTTGAAAAAATACACCATCAATGACAATTTTTATTCCTTGAGTATTTTTCTTCTGCTTAGGCTTATTCTCCATTCCCATAGGAATTGAAGGAGCTTTGCCATCAGTAAGTTTACCAATTACTTTTAAGTAATCTCGTTGGAGCAGAGATGTCTTTTCAAAGACTAGAGACTCATCCCGATCGAAGCTATCAAACATAAAGGGGAGTTTTGACAGGTTCTTTTCGGTTAGCAAATGTAAGGCTATCCCGTCGGAGTATAAATTTAAATTGAATTTCTCTGCAATTATTACTAAAGACTTCTTTGTATATATAGAAATATGTTGACCTTCATCAAGTGCATAGTACCACCATTGGTCTGGTTTTGGATTGCTGTCTGGTAGTAGTTCTGTACTGAACAATATACTTTTTGCATAGTTTAAAATATTCGTGATTTCTTTTATTGGGTTTACAAAATGCTCAAATACCTCAAATGCTGTGACTAGTTCATAAGATTGATCGAGCTGTTTCTCTGATTCAAAACCCCTAGAAAAAATATTTTTACAAAATTTATCCTCCCAATAAAAATCAAAACCAGCATCTCTCATTAATCGAACAAATAAGCCATATCCCCCTCCATAATCTAAGAATTTAGCATCATGATTAAAACTATTTAAAATTACCTTGCTAGATAGCTTAGATAAAAGAATATTACGAGATACCAAACCAACATCGCTAGTTGCTATAGCTTCAGAATAAGCTTCTTCCAACCAGTAGGGTTCTTCAGTTTGTATAAACCCACAATTGGAGCATTGGAAATAATTAATACGATACTTACTCAAAATGGTTGCATTGGCAAAATTAAAGACTTCATCTTTGCAGATTTTACACTTCATCATATAAGATAAGGCAATAATTATTTTATGAACTTATTTGTACTACACTTAACTAAGCCAACAGCCTTTTGCTCTCATCCACCTACAGAATGACCTCATCTAACAGAGCTTTCTAATCAGCAAAGAGCTATCTTTAAGTTACCCAATCTTTTCCAGTTAGCGATCGCCTCCTTCAAACTTTTTTAGCGCAGTTGACTAGCAATCGCCGCAAACTTCACTAACTCAGTAATTAAGCCATGTGTCTATGCTTTCACAATCTCGGCAAAGCCCAAATCAATCTGTAGCGGTATCTCTTTCTGCCTTGCTGTGTATTGTGGCAGTTGGGGTACTACAGATACCTCAGCTTAATCTGGTGAGAAACAACTCGAAAATAGCTTCACCAGGGGCGCTCAACCAAGAGGTGGAGCAAGAGACGCTACGTTTAAATTTACTTCAAAGAACTCCTGTGTTGGGTTACGATAATTTATTCGCTGATTGGGTATTTCTAAATTTTCTACAGTATTTCGGTGACGATCGCGCTCGTAATGTAACTGGTTACAGACTGAGTCCTAAGTACTTTGACATTATTGTAGACCGTGACCCACGCTTTTTGGGGGCATATATTGGTCTTTCTACCAGTATTTCCCTGTATGCAGGACGACCAGAAGAGTCTGTGGCTTTGATAGAAAAAGGGTTAAAGTCCATGTCTCCTCATGTACCCCAGAAGTCCTATTATGTCTGGCGGTATAAAGGAATTGATGAACTGTTGTTCTTGGGTGATACTCAAGGGTCCAGACAATCGTTTGAAAAGGCGGCAGAGTGGGCAAGTACCTATTCTGATGAAGAAAGCCAGTATGTAGCAGCGCTTTCTCGCAAAACGGCTCAGTTCCTTGCCCGTAACCCCAAAAGTAAGTCAGCTCAAGTTATCGCTTGGACGATGGTATTTAACTATGCGACTGACGATCGCACTCGAAAAATCGCTATCAGCCGTATTGAGGCGTTGGGTGGGAAAGTGACGATTACACCGGAAGGTAAATTAATGATTCAGGCACCTCGTGAAGATTGAGGCAGAAGATATGCCTCATGGGATCTAGGGTACTTGATTGGCTCATACCAGGTACTGAGTCAATAGTCCTAAACCAAAACCAGTCAAGGAGATTATAACGATAATGCTAAAGCATTGCCACTCGTTGTAACCGGCTGTTTGAAGGTCTAACCTGACTAACGCACCAGCGGAGAGCAGAACCAGGATACGGACGAAAACCTCAATCCAAGTCACGATCAGTACAGCGACAAAAGCACCGACAATCACTGATAGAAACGCTCGGGTGTCGGATTTAAGCCAACTGGTGTAAAACGTCTTCATCAACGTAAAAGGAGCTGCTAGAGCTAGCGCAATTAGCAAGATATAAGACGCTCCCATGAACCAAAGCCAGATGGATCTATCAGTGGCAGATATCAGCCAACCAAACAGACCATAAGTAAATACCAGGAGTAACAGTGAAGCCCAAGGCAGTTTTTTTATCAACCCCATCGATCGCAGCAAGTCAGGCTTGCAGATGAATTCTTGAAAACATGGCTGAAACTCTGTTTAGTTTGACTACTCATAATCCAATTAATTGGTATGTCATTGCAGAACCATAGAGTCGAACGGTGACGATGGATGCCCGACTCTGTACTTTATCTGCTCGTGCATTCGCCGTAGCGCTCCCACTGGACTGTGATATCACTTTTCCTTTTCCAGGAAAACAAAAGATGAGAATGCGATCGCATTCTTTAGGTCAGCGAAGTCCATTACCTGGGCTAACACCAACATTTATGGGAAGAGGGCTTCTGTGCCACTGTGCCTAAGATAAAGCTACTACTCTCGTTAGGTAAACTACCCACGTATTGAGAATATCGCCTGTACACGCTTCTTAAGGCATTTTAGAGTGTGATCCGATTCACAACATTCAGATGATCGAGATCCCATTCTCTAGTTGCTAGCTTTTGCATACTAAATAACGACTGAACTCTAGCCGAGTCATCAATAGGGAACACACTACTAGCCGACAGATTCTTCCTTAGAGACTGTCGGTTTTTTATCTTTGATAATTGGGCATTAGTCATTGGTTAAGGGGCTGAAGTTTAGAAGGTTGAAGGTTAAAACTCGTAACTTTCAACCAACCAATGCAGTCCTCCCTCATTGAACCAATGACTAACAACCAATAACTAGCAATAACTAGCAACGAGAATGGACTCGTCCTCAACCGATTAGGACATAGCTTGAATGATGTAATCGAAGTAAGGAGCTGCGGCTAAGGCATCTTCCTGACTGAGCAAACTCAAAGAAGCATTTTTCAAACAGCGGATTGATTCAGCCATCCCTGCCACGGGAACGCCGAGGGAGTTGTACATTTCTCGCACCCCAATCAGACCGATTTTCTCAATCGGCTCTTTATCGCCAGCAAGAACGCCATACGTAATTAGACGCAAATACCAGCCGTAGTCGCGCAGGCAAAGCGCTCTTTGGCGCTCGCCGTAGGCATTACCGCCCGGAGAGATAAAGTCAGGGCGTTTCTGCCAAAGCTGCTTGCTGGCCTCTTGCACAATCTTTTTTTCATTTTCTGCTAGCGTGGAAACAATCCGCACCCGCTGTTCACCCGTTTTCAAAAACTCATTGATAGCTTTGAGCTCGCCGGAACTGGGATATCGGAGTTGATCGTCGGCTTGGAGAATAACTTGACTAACTACGCTCATCTTATTGGATAACTTTAGGTAACATTTGTAGTTTAACGACTCTGGGTGAAACAAATAAAGAGAGGAAAACATTGTGTCCCCAACCCAGCGGCTTAGCAGTCCGAATTCGATAAACAGCGATCCCGCTCCAGAAGACCTTTGGCAACAAGGTCAGCTGGTCGAGGTGAGCATTACAGACCTCAATCATACGGGTGAAGGGGTCGGGCGTTGGGGAGGACGGGTGATTTTTGTCCCGGATACAGTAACGGGCGATCGCGTTTTGGTTCGTCTTGTCCGTGTCAAATCCAACCACGCGATCGGCAAGCTTTACCAGTTGATCGAGAAATCTCCCCATCGCATTCGATCGAGTTGCATCGTGGCGGATAAGTGCGGCGGTTGTCAGTGGCAACACATCGATTACGGTTACCAGTTGGAAGCCAAGCAAAACCTGGTCGTCCAAGCTTTAGAACGGATTGGTGGGTTTACCTCACCCCCCGTCGCCCCAGTGCTAACGGCTGAGGATTCCCTGGCCTATCGCAATAAGGCAACCTATCCCCTGAAACGGTCAGCAACAGGTCAGGTGCAAGCTGGCTATTACCAACGAGGCAGCCATCAACTGATTAATCTCAATCAATGCCCTGTCCAGGATGCCCGATTAAATCCCCTACTCGCAGAAATCAAGCAGGATATTCAACAATTGGGGTGGTCGATCTATGACGAGAATCGCCACCAAGGACGATTGCGTCACCTGTCACTGCGGATTGGACGACGTACCGGCGAAATGCTGCTGACCTTGATATCAAGGGACTGGAAGTTACAAAACCTTGACATTCAAGCTCAACAGTGGCTCAGCCGCTATCCAAAACTGGTGGGGGTCTGCATCAATCGCAATCCAGACCGTACCAATGTCATTTTCGGCGACGAAACCCGTTGTGTTGCTGGTCAGCCTTACTTGCGGGAGGCGTTTGCAGGTCTTGAGTTCCAATTGAGGCCGGAGACCTTCTTCCAGGTCAATACGGAGGCAGCTGAGGCGCTGTTAAATGTCATCGTCGAACAGTTAGATCTGAGTGGGAATGAAGTGTTAGTCGATGCCTACTGTGGTATCGGTACGTTCACCTTACCCTTAGCTCTACGCGTACAACAGGCGATCGGTTTAGAAGTACAGTCAACCTCTGTAGAACAAGCTCGACTCAATGCTCAACTCAATGGCATTGCCAACGTAACATTTCAATCTGGGGCAGTAGAGCAGTTGCTGCCCACACTGGGGATCGCTCCAGATATCGTCATTCTAGACCCGCCGCGTAAGGGATGCGTTAGTGCAGTGGGTTCAAAGAGTTCGCGCACTGTGATTGAAACCCTGCTAGAAACTTTACCCAAACGCATCGTCTATGTTAGTTGCAAACCCGCAACTCTCGCCCGCGATCTCAAATTGCTTTGCCAGACAGGTAACTATCAATTAACCCATGTCCAACCCGCTGATTTCTTTCCCCAAACCTCTCACGTTGAAAGCGTAGCCTTCTTGGTGCGCTGACATTTGAGGCATGGCTCTGGTGTTTGCTGGAGGGTTTCGATACAATAGAAGAAAAGGTCACTCTCTAACCTATTGAGAGAAGTCCGTTCCTCTAGAGGTCAGAAGTTAGCGCACTTCATTCTATCCGCCAAAAAGCGGGCAGTAGCTCCCAAACTTACCATGGAGAAGGTCGTAGATCTACTCCAAAATCAAAAAATCAAAATTAAAGTTTCGCAAACTACAGCGAAGCATGAGCATCTTGACGGAGCCACTGTTAAAAACACTGGACGATAATTCAAGTTATACCTAAGTTCGATTAATGTCTGACTTAGGAAAATTGAGATTAAAAAACATGGCAGTTAGCCTTGTAGTTTACCTAGTCCACCAAATAAAGCTAGAGGTTTTTTGAGTGATTGCTATATCATTGCGTCCAGTTGGGCGCGAGTGGGGAACGATTAGCTTCGCTTCTACCCTCTACCTTGCCCCAATCCTCGATCTGCTTCTTGAACAGATTCCCCGCCAATGGCAGCCGGAAATACGGCTCGGGCTGCAAGAAGCATTGGTGAATGCGGCAAAGCATGGCAATAATTTAGACCCAAGCAAGACGGTAGTGGTTCACTATTCAGTAGTTAATGATGAATACTGGTGGGTGATTTCAGACGAAGGGTCTGGTTTTTCTCACAGTTGCGAGCGCAATAGCAACAGTTGCAGTTTACCGTGTGATGAGTCAGAGAGCGGTAGAGGGTTATGCCTCCTCCAGCAAATTTTTGATCGAGTTCAGTGGAATCGTCAGGGAACAGAAGTCAGGCTCTGCAAGCAGGTAAACAGCCGTTCCCGGCTTCCTCTAATTCCCTAATTTAGTGCGATCCCCATGACTTGGGCAGGGAGGTGCCGAGATGGAGCGATCGAGCCATCCCACCGCTTGACGGAATCTGGCTAAAGCTTCTTCTGGCTGTTCCTTGAGCAGGAAGACGAGAGCGGCTGCTGCCTGTTCGCTAGCTCTGGCTGGGCGATTAGATTTTAATCGATGCCAATCACTGGGGGTAATAGATAGTCGCTCTGCTAGGGCTTGGGCGAGTTCAAGAGTGCTAAGCTCTCTTAGGGGGTCGGTTTTGGTCAAAGGGGTGAGTTCGGGCATGACTTGGAGGGACATTCGCAATTACTCTTACTTTACTGCAAATTGAAGATGCCTGAAGACCCTTTAGAGCGATCGTCTCCTGGTTCAGAGCCGAATCAACCGAATGCTGGTGCAGACGAATTTGAGCAAGCCTTACTGGAAGTAGAGCAGAGTCTTCAATCGCTCAAAGAACGTTACCAGCAGGTGCAACAGGATAGGCGTCGGCAAGCCGAACTTCAGCAACGTCGAGAGCAAATTAGAAGAGAGCTCGGCCAGACTCGCAACCGACAACTGCTACGAGATGAACTCAACCGCATCAAACAGCAGTTGGAAACAATAGAGCTGAACTTAGAAAGCCGGTTGTTTTGGGGGAGTTTGAAAGAGCCGTTTTGGCAAGCTGTCCGTTTTGGAGGACTAGGTGTAATCCTAGGTTGGATACTCAAGTCTTGTGCTGGCTAACCTTCAGTTTTTGACAAGACCGATCGCTTGTAATGCCTTCCAGCTCCGAGTCGAACACATATCGGAACTGAGCTCAGAAGCCGTTAACCATTGAACTCCTTTCTCTCCCACTTCCCGAGCCCCAGTGGCATAAATCACAGGCTCCTTTTGAGTTGAGCATCTGTAAATAATGCTCAACGAGTGTAACATTCTCCCTTGCCACTTGGGAAAGAAGTTCTCCACAACAGTTAAAAGACTCTCCACTCTACACTCCGTTAAACCCGTTTCTTCCCGGATTTCTCGTTTTAACGCTTGAACGATAGATTCACCAGGCTGGAGTCCGCCACCGGGTAAGTCCCAACAGTCAGGTTCTGGGCCTGTCATCTTATGAATCATCAGTACAGTGCCAGACTGGATAAATAAACCCATCACGCTGATCCGTAATCTAACGTCTGATTCCATGGGATGTTTCTCGCCTTTTGTTCGCAATTTGGCTCATTTGTCTCAGTTCCCGTCCGATCCCCTACGGGGATAGCGATTAGACTGAGGTTAATGCCGATTAGTGGTCTGAGTGTTTTTATTGTTTTTGACCTATTAGTGATTATCTGAACATGGTGACGCGACGGATTGCAGAACTCTTACGAACTGGCCAGCCTGATGAGTCGGTGACGATCAAAGGCTGGGTACGCACGAAACGGGAATTGAAGGGATTTACCTTCATAGAAGTCAACGATGGCTCATCTCTTGCCAACTTGCAAGCCGTGCTTAATCCTGAGTTGCCAGATTACGAAGAGGTTCTCAAGCAACTGAATACTGGAGCTTCTGCGGAAGTTAGCGGCGTCCTCGTGGAGTCTCCGGCGAAAGGACAACGGATTGAGTTGAAGGCGTCCTCGGTAAAGGTTTATGGCGATGCCGATCCCGAAAAATACCCATTGCAAAAGAAACGTCATTCGTTTGAGTTTTTACGGGAAATTGGACATTTGCGATCGCGTACCAATACCCTAGGTGCTGTCTTCCGCGTCCGGAACGCTTGTGCCACGGCAATTCACCAGTTCTTTCAAGAACGGGGGTTCTTATGGATTCATGCCCCAATTATCACGGCTAATGACTGCGAAGGGGCTGGTGAATTGTTTACTGTAACGAACTTGAACCTCAAGGAGCTTCCCAAGACAGAAGCTCAAGAGATTGATTTTAGCCAAGACTTTTTTGGTCGTCGCGCCTACCTCACTGTCAGTGGGCAACTAGAAGCTGAGGTGATGGCGATGGCATTTTCCAATGTTTACACCTTTGGCCCCACGTTCCGAGCCGAAAATTCCAATACATCCCGACACTTAGCAGAGTTCTGGATGGTAGAACCGGAGATGGCGTTCTGCGATTTGAACGGGGACATGGATTTGGCGGAGGAGTTCCTCAAATACATCTTCAAGTGGGTACTGGATAAATGCCCGGAGGATATGGAATTTTTCAACCAGCGGATTGACAATTCGGTTCTCGCTACCGCTGAAAACATCATCAACAACCAGTTTGAGCGAGTGACTTACACCGATGCGATCGCACTGTTGGAAAAAGCCGATCGCAAATTTGAGTTTCCCGTCAATTGGGGCTTAGATTTGCAGTCAGAACACGAACGGTACCTAGCAGAAGAACTGTTTAAGAAGCCCGTTATTGTCAGCGATTACCCGGTGGGGATCAAAGCCTTCTACATGCGTTTGAATGATGACGAGAAAACCGTCGCGGCAATGGATGTACTTGCGCCCAAGATTGGGGAGATTATCGGCGGTTCTCAACGGGAAGAACGCCTCAACGTTCTAGAGCAACGAATTAAAAACCAAGGGATGAATCCCGACGATTTATGGTGGTATCTGGATTTACGTCGTTACGGGACTGTCCCTCACGCTGGGTTTGGCTTAGGATTTGAGCGAGTGGTGCAGTTTATGACAGGCATGGGGAATATCCGCGATGTCATTCCTTTCCCACGGACGCCGTTGAGTGCGGAGTTCTAATCTCATTGGGGCGACACCTGCGTCGCCTCTACAGCTCTAGTTCCTAGGGAAAATCTGCTGAAAACTGAGCCATTACGCATCTGGCTGGGTAAGATTTTTATTCATCTAGGCGCAACAATCCGTGCCGCACACCATAAAATACGCGATCGATTAATATGCGCTCTTGTTCATCCAGCGCATTTCCAAACAGGAGTGCGCTCTTGAGGAGCAGCTGATCGGTATAACTAATTTTTCGATCCATCAAGATTTGAGCAACTAGTTCTTCGATATTAATTTGGTGGGAAAAGAATTTAGTTGACATAGTTTTTTGAAAAAATGGAAAAATATATCCTCCTACTATGAAAGTTTCATAAAGATTGTTCTGTGACTGGTATTGAGGACGCAAGTGACGGTGAACCCTCCCTTTGTGTGATGTGGATCGCTATTCCCTCAACCTCTGGGGATCGCTGCGAACACCATTTCAGGTACAGAAGTTACAGAGCCGAGAACAAGACCAGAGAGAGCAATAGGGATGTATAGATACGAATTGGGTATCCAGAATCAGGAAAGACAGCTCTCAACGTTCTAGAACTCTGACTACTATAATTGAGGCAGTTTTAAGACTGGCCAGTAGGTTTCACAAAGATTTTATAAAATAGTGCCAGAAGAGGTGTGGACGACGAAGTACACCTCTTAGCTGGGTTCGTCCAACAGGGGTAGAAACGAGTTGGCAAAAATAGCCGCTTGCGTGCGATCGCGTAGATTTAATCGGCTCAAAATATTGGTGACATGATTTTTCACAGTCCCCTCAGAAATATGGAGAGTCTGAGCAATCTCTCGATTACTAGCCCCATGAGCAATTAATCGTAAAACCTCTCGCTCTCGTGGCGTCAATTCTTCCCAACCACTCGGTGGCGTGACTGTAGTTATTGCGGCTGGGGCTGAGACTTTCGCCATCACCTTCTCAATTAATCCTGGCCCCAACTGGGTGTAGCCTTTGTGGACGCCTCGAATTGCATTGGCTAATTCTTCTGAGGGGGTGTCCTTGAGTAAATAGCCAGATGCTCCGTATCGCAGTGCCTCTGACACGTATTCATCATCATCAAAGGTGGTCAGTACTAAGATTTTTGTGTCGGGGAACCGACGAACGATTTCCCGCGTTGCCGCTACCCCATCCATCACGGGCATCCGAATATCCATCAGCACGATGTCGGGTTGGAGAGTTTCTACCAGCGCGATCGCATTTTGTCCATTTTCTGCTTCCCCCACAACCTCTAAATCCGGCTCTAACTCTAACAACGCCTTTAAGCCTTGACGGACAAGACTTTGGTCATCTACTAGCAATACACGAATCATGAGCGAGTCTGGTTAATTGCTTCGTTCATCTTAATCGCCGGGAAGTACCATCAAAACCTGAAGACGAGAAAACTCTTAGCACTAGAACGCATAAATGCAGTAACTGTGGAACGGTTTTAGACCGCGACCACAACGCGGCGAAAAACATCTTGGCAAAAGGATTTAAGCTGTTAGCTGAACATATCAACAGTACCGAAGGGCATTCGGAATCTGGAGCCAAAAGCTCAAAAGCTCAGGGAGAAACCGACCTCTAGCTTAACAACAGAGATGTTCTTGTTCTAAGTTGGCTCGATGAACTGAGAATCAGCGACTATGCTGAGAATCTGCCTGAGCCGTAGGCACTGGCGGAGTATGTCAAAGCCTGGGTAAGGGGAACTTCGCTATAATTCTGCATCCAGCCCCTGGTGCACTATCAATGGCCAACTGACCGTCTAGAGCTAAAGTCCGTTCTCGCATACCTTGCAGACCAAAACCCGTTTTATTCTCCTCTAGATTAAATCCTTTGCCATTGTCCTGAACGAGCAAGTATAGCTCTGTTGTCGTTGCTTGGAGCTGAATTTTGACCTCGGTTGCTGACGCATACTTGCTAATGTTAGTCAATGCTTCCTGTACGATTCGGTAAATGCTGATAGAGATATTAGTAGGAATCGCGCGATCGAGGATAATGCTACAAATCGGTGCAATCCCATTGGACTGCTCGAACCCCTCCACTAAAGACGCGATCGCAGCGTCCAGAGAACGCTCCTGCCATGGCTCAGATCGCATAGTAGAGACGGACTGACGGACATCTTGCAGTGCTGTTGAACCCAACCGTTTTGCTTGCATCAAAAACTGTGCCGCTTTTTCAGGATTAGTTGACCACAGTTTCAAGGCAGTTTCTAGCTGTAAGTTAAGAGCAGTTAGGGAATGACCTAGAGAGTCATGAATATCGCGGGCGATACGGTTGCGCTCTTGCAGAGTCGCTTGATCTTCGATTCGTAGAGCATACTTCCTGAGCTGCTCGTTAGCTAGTGTCAGTTTGTCTCGACTCTGACGCTCAGACAGCAAGGCATTCATTAACAACAATACAAACGCCAGACTCAAGCCGAATAATAGAGCATAGCCCAAGACAATAAATCGCAATCGCTCCTGCATCCAAGGACGTACCGGAAAGCTTTGAGACCAGCGTAAAAGCGTGAGTAGGA
>DATNPC010000999.1:0-5775 GCA_036703375.1 Allocoleopsis sp. | reverse complement strand
CGCCTCGTTGACAAGTAGCTCGGGCAAAATGGGCAGCGAGCGTGGTTTTTCCCGTTCCTGCCGTACCCGTAATCAGAATGCTGCTACCGCGATAGTAGCCTTGGCCGCCCAGCATGGCGTCGAGGCGCTCAATGCCGCTTGAGATGCGTTCGGTAGAGACATTGTGTTCCAATCCCACCGAGGTGATAGGGAACACGGAAATTCCGCCCTCATCGATCAAAAACGGATACTCGTTGCTGCCGTGATGCGATCCCCGGTACTTGACAATCTGCAAGCGTCGGGTCGAAATTTCATCCTGAACGCGCTGTTCGAGGCGAATAACGCAATCGGAAACATACTCTTCCAAGCCGTGTCGCGTCAGCGTGCCTTCGCCTCGTTCGCCCGTGATAATCGCCGTCACGCCTTTGGCTTTGAGCCAGCGAAACAACCGTCGCAGTTCTGCTCGGATGGTGGCGGCGTCAGACAAGCCTGCAAACAGAACTTCAATCGTATCCAAAACCACCCGCTTTGCTTTCACCGATGCGATCGCGCAAGCTAATCGGATGAATAATCCTTCGAGATCGTATTCGCCCGTCTCTTCTATATCGTGCCGTTCGATGTAAACGTGATCGATCGTTAATTTCTCGTCAGCCACGAGTTGATCTAAGTCCCAACCGAGGGACGCCACGTTTTGCGTCAGTTCTTCCGCCGTTTCTTCAAACGCCATGAACACGCCCGGTTCATCATACTCCAGCGCGCCTCGCACGAGAAACTCCATGCCCATCAACGTTTTCCCGCACCCCGCCGTTCCACACACTAAGGTTGGCCGACCTTTTGGCAATCCCCCACCTGTGATTTCATCGAGTCCCTGAATTCCCGTCGGGCATTTGAGCAGCTGATTTTTTTGTAATTTGGTTGTTGAATGAAGTTCTACCATAGTTATCAACTCATCAATAGGTCATGAATTTAAAGGATTTGTTATAGATTAATCCATTCAGCTCAGATCGCTGGTTCTTTTGTTAATATTCGGAATTTTTTAGGATTTCTTTAATGATTCACTCGCTGAGAGTCCCAAATACTAAGTTTTTCTTTCGCTTTCAACCAAGTATTGACTGTTGATTGCATGAATCGCTGAAAATTTACCGCTGCCAATTTCAGGGTATCAATTTCAGGCAATGCTTTGTAAAACCTTTATAAAGTAACAAAAGGTAAATCTTGCCTCGAACGAATTTGTGAGGCTTTGCTGGAGATTGTGAATTTTCCTAAAAAAAGCAAAAATACCGGGCGATTAGAAATCGCGGCTACACAGACAAAGCCTGCCTCCGCAGGCTAAAGATTAGTCCGCGCAGGCGGCTTACCCTGCGGGAAGGGCTTTACCCAACGTTTGTATAGCCCCAGACTTCTAGTCTGAGGGGCAATTTACATATTTGGGATGCTCCACCTCGCATCCTCCAATGTTGGGGAACTTTAACTCTTATTCCCCCCAAAATTGGGGGGCTAGGGGGGCGATTCAGTAATCACGCATTATGGGTAGGGGCGAAGCATTTGAGGGACAATCTATCGCTTAAATCCTAATTTTTATGTCCAAATGCTGACGCTCGCAAGTTAGACGCTAGCGCGTCTCGCTTCGCTAACGCTACCGCTACGCTAACGCCCTTCCGGGGAAAAACTATAGAGGACTAAAGTCCTCACTACAAACACGCATCTATTCTTAATTCCAATTAACTACTAACCACTAACCACTAACAACAAACTTATCGCTGACCTTGTTTCCATTTCGCGATCGCTGTTTGGGCCGTCTCATACGAGGGAGTACCCGATGGAACTAACGTAGCGGTCTGTACGGCTTGGGAAAACTTCCCTTCCGAGGCCCAAGAATTTGCCATTAAATAAATTTGTCGGCTCCATTGGGTAATGAGCTGCTGCGCTTCGGTATATCCGGGTTGACCGGGAGCAATTTTCTGGAGAGTTGCGATCGCGCGGTTATAAGATGAGGCTTGGTTGGGTTGAATTTGCTTTTTCGCCGTGGAAATTAGTAGTGCGGTTGGCTGGGATTGTTGCGGGGGTTTGCCTTGTTTCCATTTTGCGATCGCATTTTGAGCCGCATTATAAGATGATGTTCTGGTTGGCACTAAAGCGGCCGTTTGTACCGCTTGGGGATATTGCCCCTCCGCCGCCCGCGAATTGGCCAGCAAATAAATTTGTCGGCTCCATTGGTCGATTAATTGCTCGGATTGGGCGCGTCCGGGTTCGCCGGGATTAATGTTTCTGACAGTTGCGATCGCGCGGATGTAGGATGAGGCTTGGTTGGGTTGAATTTGTTGTTTTGCCGCCGCAATCAGTTGTTGGTTGTGCTGCTGCTTTTGAGCAAACCCCTGCCACTTAGTAATCGCTTGCTGAGCGTCAGTATAAACGGATAAATCATCTTTGGGGACGAGTTGAGCGGCGGCAATGGCACCTGCAAAATTTCCCTGACTCGCGCGGCCTTGAGCGACATCCAAAATCACCTTACTCCAGCGCGTTAAGTTTTGTCGGGCCTGTTGGTACAGGGGATCGTTCGGTTTAATCGCACGAGCCTCTACAATAGCTTTGTTAAATAAAGAGGCTTGATTCGGTCGCAGCAATCGCTTTGCTCGCTCCAAGGTGGCTTGATTCACCTGAAGGCGGCTGGGCGGCGATGCTGGCAATTGTCGAGTTTCCGGATTGGGCGAACCGTTCGCACTGGGATTGACTACCGTTTTGTCTGATGTTGGCGTTTCAACACCTGAGTGCTGCATAAAGACATCGCGGTGGCGGAGAACTACCGCCACAACCATCAGAACCAATAACAGGATGGCACCTCCCCACAACAGCAGGGGTTGCCACCACGGCGTCTCTTTGGCATTTGGTCGAGCCTGCTGTTGAGCGTGAACCATTGCCCCTGATGAGGCGGGAGGATTGGGGGCGACAGCATCGGTGGAACTGGCATGACTGGAAGGTCGATTTTCTAGGGATACAGCCGTACCTCGTTGTCCTGCGACTGTCCCGTTGAGCGAGTGATTGCCCAGTTCCTCTTCAACATTGGGGAGTGTCGAAGGCATCTGTGCCACTGTCTGGGCGTTCAATCGTGCGTTAACGGCTGTCGGCAAAATCAGCTGCGGCCTGACTGCCTCGGACGGTGTGACAATCAACGGAATTTGAATCGGCCGCCAGTGGTGTTGGCTCAACTCCGGCAAGCGATCGCACAAATAGTACTCCAGTTCTTCTAAAGTAATATCGGTATGGTAGTAACGCAGTGCTTCGAGCAACGCGGCTGTAAACAAGCCATTCCCCAGTGCTGCCGCTTCGTGAGAAAATTCATTAAGCTGGCTGGAAAGCACGACAGTAATTCCCATGTCCTGGGCTAACTGTACTGTCTCGGCCCCCACAGCCGTCCCGCTTTGAAATCCTGGCGATCGATTAATATCGAGTAGCGCCAAGATATTTTCATTTCCTTGAGCTTGCAGGGCTTCAAACAACGCTCTGACGGGTATTCCCGTTCGAGGAATGTCATAGGGGTTGCCATCAATCGGCATTAAATAGTCAATCCCGTCCCAGCTGACGCCATAGCCACTGAAAAAGAACCAACGCCAAGTGGCAGGGACACCATTCGTCCCGTTACTGCGATGGGGTTGGGATGATTCAATCCAGCGCCAAATCGTTTCCTGGGTTGGATAAGTGGCAACTTCATCCACGGGTGGCGAAGTATCGGTTAACAACAGACACTGACTGGCCGGCAAGTTCGCTTGGTTGAGCAAAAACTGCCAAAGAGCATGTGCATCTGCTTGTCCATAGCTCAACGGCTGTAAAAACTGATAGCGATTAATGCCAATTGCCATGCAAGCGTAATTTGCCATATATCCAGGGTTCCTGTCGTTTTATGTAGGAGTTCGGTTAAGCGATCGAATTATTGACACTGTCCAGTTAAAAAGGAAATCTTTTTATTAAAGGATTTGCTCTTAGGAGAAGATGTCCCTAGAATTCTAATTTTCAACTCTAGCCAGGGAGTCGTTGCCTCATATGTTGAAGTCTGAATCGAGCGATTTCAACTTTCTTGTTGCTATTTCCGTCCCGTTGAAGAAGGCTGCTACCCAGTTTTTCCAGTCTATTGCTCCAAACCAAATTGCACCCATTAGTTTATCAGCTGTACTGGGTCTTACAGGAGTGAGTTGGCTAGTGGTTGAGGCGATTGCCCCTCAACACGCCCATGCCTATACCGCTCGTAGTTCCATTACGCTGAGTCATCAGCCGAACGAATCGTTTCCAGGTTTTCTGCGTCGTGCTGAAGCGGTTGCCAGGGCGGCGGCACAACGCAGCTTCGATCGAGACATCTTGGTAACCGATGTAGCAGTGACCGTGCTCGGCCAAAATGAAGGTGCGATCGTCCCGCTTTTACTATTAAGAGTGAGCCGTCAATCCTGGAGAAGCCGTCCCGATCCTCAGAGTTGGATTTCTTATTTCCCGAACACCCAATCGTTGCTGGGCATCCAGGAACCAACGGTGGCCTCTGAAACCCAGGAAGCGCCCACCACTCCACCAACGAACGCCCCTCAACAACCACCACAAGGCGCACCGACAAAACAGCCACCCGGAGCCCCAACCGTAATCGAGCTTCCAGGAGGCAATCGCCGAGTCATACCCATCCCGAATGCTACCCCAGCACCCCAAGCTGCCCCTGGTACCCAAGCTACACCAGTCAACCCAGCCAATCCATCTCCCCAAACAACTCCCAATAACCAAATTCCTCAAATTCCCGGCGCGCCCATCCAACGCATACCTGCGAATTCATCCACACCTCTCCCGCCTCCTCCGGCGACTCCTTAGCGGGTAGCGGGAGAAGTAATACGATCCAGAAGGAATCGATCGCCTAAAATGGAAAGGTTGTCAAAATTTAGCACTGACGGTCATGGCTGTTCCTAAGAAGAAAACATCAAAATCAAAGCGCGACCAGCGCAAAGCCACTTGGAAGCGCAAAGCTGCGCTGCAAGCTCAAAGAGCGCTCTCGCTAGGCAAATCCATTTTGAGCGGACGTTCTACCTTTGTCTACCCCACCACTGAAGAGGAAGAGGAAGAAGAGAGCTAAGCTTAAACGTTGGTTTCTACAACAGCCAAGCATGAAGTCTGACGTTTTTTGCAACAGCCTGCACGTTCAAGAGAGTTGCACTCAGAGCAAAATCTCACGCTACAGTGCGATCGGTAGCTGCAATACTAAATTTGACTAAAATCATGCTTGGAAAATTTTTTCGTAAACCAGAATCGGAAGAAAGCGAACGAGTTCCTCCGGGTCAATACCTGACCAAAGGCTTCCCAGTACTGACTTATGGTCAAACCCCTCAAATCGATCGGCAAAACTGGGAGTTTCGTGTTTGGGGCTTAGCACAACCCAAGAGCTTCACTTGGTCCGACTTGATGGCGTTGCCCCAACATGATTTCACGGCTGATTTTCACTGCGTGACGCGCTGGTCCAAACTGGACGTGCAATGGACGGGCATCAAGGTGACTGACTTGATGAGTCAGATAGAACTCGATCCCAAAGCCACTCATGTCATGCAACACTGCTACGGTGGCTACACGACCAATCTTCCTCTGGAGGACTTTGTCCGAGAAGAAAACTTTTTTGCTCACACCTTGTTTGGAGAGCCGTTACCGGCCGAACATGGGGGGCCATTACGATTAGTCGTGCCTCACCTCTACGCGTGGAAAAGTTCTAAGTGGATTAACGGCTTAGAATTTCTCGATCGCGATGAGTTGGGGTTCTGGGAGCGTAATGGTTACCAT